>JAXGWN010000022.1:0-10845 GCA_040773285.1 Bacillota bacterium | reverse complement strand
GTCCTCATCGCCGGCATCCTTGGACTTGCCGATGGAACTGATCACTGCCATACCGGTCTTTACGGAACCTTCCGCAGGAGCCTCCACACCGGGAGCCGGATCTTCTGCAGGGGCGTCGCTTCCACCACCGCCCACAGGAGCATCAGCGCCGGCGCAGCCGGCAAACATAGCCACGACAAGGGCCAGACACATAACAAGCATAAGTTTCTTCTTCATTTTCTTTCCTCCAGATTGTTTCTTATTTTTTTCTATTTCAACCCAGCCGTTTCAGGGCCGGTAAAATAAAACGCAGTAGTGTTGCCGTCAGGATTCCGGCGATCACGCCGGAGATCAGAAGAACTGGAAGATACACCCACAGGCTTATTCCCAGATAAAGGGTGGTCACCACGGCAAACTGTCCCAGATTGTGGGCCACGGCACCGGAAATGCTGGTGCCCATATAGGTGGCCCGTTCTCCCAGAACCTTCAGAGCCAGCAGCATAACCAGAACTGACAGAATTCCTCCCGCCAGACTGAGGCTGGCAGCCACAGGACCTCTGGTGCCCAGGACGAACATTCCCTTCAGAAATGCCAGCAGTAAGGCCTCCCGGCCTCCCAGAAAAAACAGAGCGTACATAACAGCTATATTGGATAGACCGAATTTAACTCCGGGGACAGCGATGGGCAGTGGCGGCAGAAGATTCTCCACCCAGGCCAGCACAATGGCAGTGGCAAAAATAAGAGCCAGAAGGACCATCCGTCTGGTCCCGCCTCCCTTTCCTGCATCCCGGAAAGATCTGATTGAATTCATTGATTTCCTCTCGTGTTCCCAAGAATCATTTCGGGCCCGTCGTGATCCCCCTCCCCGGGGACAATCCGCACCACCACGCTGTTGGGCAGGCAGGCAGCAAACTGTCCGGGTATATGAAGAAGACCGCTGTGAACGCAGATCTGGTCCGGGCAGTCGGACTCCAGAAAGCGGATCCCTCCCTGACCGTCCAGGGCAAGAATTACCCCTGGTGATCCGGGAACAGAATACTCCGCCGGCTCCACCCCGGAAAGGGACAGAACCTCCACCAGCTGGTTGGCCTGGTAAACTTCGGCCCGGGGGGAATCATCCGTCATGAAAATTCTGAGAACGCCCCAGCTGACCACGCTGATAAAAAGCAGTACCCCCACCAGCAGAAGATCCGAGGTTTTAAAAAATTTCATCCCAACCCTCCCAGGAACATGAGGACTGTCTGGGCACCCATGATCAGAATGTAATTCCGGATGGACACCAGGAAGGTGGTTTCCTTATTCTGTTCCCTCATAAACTCCCGGATGTTTCTGTGTACCGGCAGCAGGGTAATCAGCAGAAGAAGCCCCACAGGGTGCATGATCCCCAAAGCCACCATCAGAAGGTTCACCGGATAGATCAGATAGTAGATCCAGGCAAACAGCTTAATGGATGCGGCTCCTACATAGTAGGGAAGTGTATACCGGTCCACCTGAACGTCCTTTTCCAGGTCACAGATATTGTTGGCCAGCATGATTCCTGCTGTGGTCAGCACCGGAGCCACCGAGAGCATCAGCAGGATCCCGAAGGTCTGCAGATTCACTTCCAGGGTCACCGCCGGCCAGGAAACGTCCAGGTTCAGAAAACTTCCTTCCGGCATATTGATATACAGAATCAGAAAGGGAATCAGAAGACCGTAGAAAATTCCGGACACCACTTCCCCCAGGGGTATTCTGGAAACCGGCAGCGGCCCCCAGGTATACAGAATCCCTGTGAGAAAACACAGTCCACCGGCCAGGAATACCACCCAGTCGGTGAGAAAAACCAGCCAGAGACCCAGCAGTGTACTGGTTCCCAGAAGAACCAGAAGAATCTTCAGACAGGCCGGCCGGGAAAACGGCAGAACCTGTCCGTTGGTCCGGCTGTCAATATAATTATTGATGGCGGTGGTGGTCAGATCAAACAGGAACATGGAGGCAAAGAATACCACCATCTCCGGCATCCGCAGCGGCTGTCCCCGGTAAAAGAGATAGCCCACCGACAACGCAAAGGCAAACACGCTGGTGATCTTGGTTTTAATCTCTGTGAACTGGAAAAATCCCAAAACCGCATTCATAATGATTCCTTCCATCAGAAGACCCGGTAGGAAGTCTCCAGGATCTGTTCCAGACCTAAGCGCTTTCCTGGGCTCACCGGAAGTCCCGCCAGCAGCAGGGCTGCCTTCCGGTGGTACTTCCGGGCAAGAGCCCTGGTAAAGGCCAGTCCTCCGGCCTGCTGCACCACCCGGTTGATCTCTTCCCGCTCCAGCCGGCTTTCTCCGGCCCGTTCCCGGAGTCCTCCCACTGTGTTGAAGGCATGGATCAGGGGAAGGGTAATCACGTCCTGCTCGTAATCAGACTGTACCGGCTTGTTGGCCACCTGGCGGCTGGCCTCAAAATCCATGCAGTCGTCCGTCAGCTGAAAAATCATGCCCACATAACGGCCCAGCCGGGCAAACTTCCTGTGATACTCCTCCGGTTCTCCGGCCAGAACGGCACCGGCCAGAAAGGAAGCCTCAAACAGAGCTGCCGTCTTTCCGGAGATAATCTTCAGATACTGGGTCACAGACAGATGGTAGTTTCCGTTGTTGATGTGCTGATTCAGTTCCCCCAGGGACAGCCGTCCCATGTATCCGGGGAGTTTCATGGCCAGCCAGTCATCCTTCCGGCTCACCGAGGCAGCCAGATTCATGGCAACACTCAGCAGATAGTCCCCGCAGATCACGGCTGTTTTGGCCCCGTACTTTCTCTGAAGTGTCGGAAGGCCCCTGCGGAGATCCGCATTGTCAATCACGTCGTCATGGACCAGAGTGGCCAGGTGAAGTATCTCAACTGCCGCCGCCACTTTCACCGCATCCTCCGGGACCCGGTCCTGCCGGTCCTGGGCGCTGACCAGAAGAGCGGCTGCCCGGATGTATTTGCCCGGAGCCTGAGCCAGATGGCGGGTAAATTCCCGGATTATCAGCGGTGAGGTGGACAGAATTCTGTCCACCTCTTTACGGGTCCTCTCAGTTGCGGTTTCGCAGGAAAGCCCCTGGGGCTCCTCCGCCGAAGGCCGTTCCTTAGTCATTGTAGATGTACAGCTTTCTGGCAATGCCTGTCTTCTTCCAGCGCTTTTTCAGGGCAGGCATCACATAGTAATCCAGGCCGAAGGTTCTTCCGGCTCCGATCAGAACCGCCACACCGGCAAAAATCATCCAGAAGGTGCCCAGGTAAAGCCCGGTGGTGCACACAAACATAAACTGAAGCACCAGGGACAGGGCTGCCGCCGGGAAGGTCAGAAGTCCGCCGATCAGGGCCAGACCGATCAGGATCTCGGCCACCACGATACCGGACTGCATTACCACCTGCACAGCCTCACTGCCCAGAACCACATTGTTGACAAACCAGTTCATCAGGGGCACATCCAGCCGGAAGGCCAGATCGGACAGCGTGGACTCCGCCAGCGCCTTTCCGCTGACAAACAGGGTCCGGAACAGTCCGAAATTCCAGTTGATCAGTACGGTTCCGGCGGCTTCTGCCCCTCCGGCCGCCGCAGTGGCTCCGGTAACGGCCTCGGCGGCATCCGTGGCGGCAGTGGCTGCCTCGGCGCCTCCCATGCCCAGAATCTGATTATACCAGGCGTTGGCTCCGCCGAAGAATCCGGTCAGCTTGGGAGTACTCATCCAGCCTTCCAATGCCTTTAGGATCCCCTCATAGAGCCAGACCACACCCAGCCAGATTCTCAGGGGTGCCAGCAGGAAACTGGGGGTACGGTTGGAGAAATGTCCCCCCACGAAACTGCGCCGGTTCCGTATGGTGAAGAATTCGTGCTTCATGTAACTGAAGACCTTGTTCCAGCCCAGAACCTGAATGAAGTATACGATATTGATCAGATGTTTCGAAAACATGGCCAGGAATGACGGCAGGTTCACCATGAATTTGGGGAAACCCACCCGGGCAATTCCGTACCTTCCACCGATGCAGACCATGAATCCATGGAAACTGGGATTGTATTTTTTCATGGTGCCCTGGCCGGTTATGGCAACTGCCAGGTTGTGGGCGGCGGCAGCGGAGCTGTGCTCGCAGTTCTCGACCACCTGGGGCACGGGACACTCCCCGCCCTCCGGGGTAAACAGCATGTTGTCCCCGATCACATACACAGTCTCGTCGTCCAGGGAACGCAGATACGCATCGGTCTTGATGCGGTTTCTTCCGGCGGCCTCCAGAACCTTGGCAGCCTCCCCGGTGATGTCCGCACTTTCGATACCGGCTCCCCAGATCACGGTCTCGGTTTCCTTGCGGACACACTCGCCTTTTTGCATAACTTCCACAAATCCGGGACCCATGCGGCAGACGTTGGTATTCAGAATAACGTTAACGCCCATTTTTTTCAGGCGCTTTTCTGCCTTCCGGGACAGCTCTTCCGGCAGGTTGGGAATGGTTCTGTCCAGAATATCCACAATGTTTACGCTGATCTCAGAGTGGTCGATTTCAAATTTATCTGCCATGAAGGGGGCGTATTCCGCCAGTTCCCCGGCCATCTCGACTCCGGTAAATCCGGCTCCCACCACATAGAAGGTCAGCAGTTTCTTCCTCCGGGCAGGATCCGGCTCAGAGGCAGCCCGGTGAAACAGATCCTCCAGGTGATGCCGCAGACGGATGGCGTCCTCATAGGACCACATGGTAAAGGCATTTTCCTGTACCCCGGGAATTCCAAAGAAGGTGGGCTTGGATCCGGCGGCCAGCACCAGATAGTCATACGGATAATCGCCACCCTCCCCTTTTACGGTTTTTTCCTGGAAGTCCACATTGGTGACTGTGTCCAGCACCACATTAACCCGGCGCCCGGCAAACACCTTTTTGAGACTGATCCGGATGCTTTCCTCCTCCACCCGGTGGGCAGCCACCTCATGCAGTTCTGTCAGCATGACATGGTATGGATTCTTGTCGATCAGGGTAATGGTAACATCTTCATTTTTCCGGAACTTCCGGGCCAGCTTCTTGGCGGTCAGGACCCCGGCGTATCCTGCCCCGACGATCACGATTCTTGAACTCATTATTTTCTCCTTGTCCCCATGTATTGTATATAGGCAATCTGCCCGCTGCACTGACTATTCTGACAGAAGACAGCGGATATGGAATATGAATGTCGGATGACTGGCGAAATCCCAGCCATGTGAGAGTGCTTTCTTTCACAGACATGTGCGTAATCATTTTCACAAATGGGATCGTATTTGTCAAGAATGCCTCCATCTCCAAACCATTTTTGTGTCAATTCTCCATCATTTCCGATCCATCTGACCAGTTTGGACAAATCTTCCCTATGAAAAACAGTAACATCCGTTACATATTTAACCTATAATAGAGTTTCTTAATTTCCCCAGTGAATTCACTATATAAAGTCACTTGTTTTTTTATATCCTCTATGCCAGAATTAGCCAAAGGAGTGATGCGAGTGAATTCCCTGTTTGCCACCGGCAACATCAGTTTTCTTCTGGTCTTCGCAGAAGGCCTGCTGTCATTTTTTTCCCCCTGTATCGTCCCCCTGATCCCAGTGTATATGGGATATCTGGCCGGAAGCACCAGCGGAACGGATTCTCAGGGACAGACCGTGTACAACCGGAAAAAAGTTTTTTTCCACACCGTACTCTTTGTTCTTGGAATATCCACGGCCTTTTTTATTCTGGGCCTTTCCTTCACGGCCATCGGAAGTTTCTTCCAGAGCCACCAACTGATGTTTGCCCGCATCGGAGGGGTTCTCATTATCCTGCTGGGACTGGTACAGGTGGGCTTTTTCGAACTGAAATTTCTGAACAGAGAAAAAAGAATCCCCCTGGATCTCAGCGGAAAAAAAGTGAACCCCCTGTTTGCCTACCTGATGGGATTTACCTTCAGTTTTGCCTGGACTCCCTGTGTGGGGCCCATGCTGTCCTCCGTCCTGATTCTTGCCTCCGGAGCCAGCAGTGCCCTGACCGGAAACCTGCTGGTTCTGGTGTACGCCCTGGGCTTTATCATCCCCTTTCTGTTGCTGGGACTGTTCACTACCCAGGTGCTGAATTTCCTGAAGCGTCACCAGAACCTGATGAAGTACACGGTTAAAGCCGGAGGCATCCTTCTGATTGCCATCGGAATCATGACCTACACCGGCTGGATGAACAACATCTCCGGCTATCTCAACTCGTTCGTACCGGGTCAGGCTGAAAGCACCCCCCCGGTACAGCAGGAGGTTCCGGAGAACGCCGGAGACAGTGAGCCTCAGGCCGGGCTGCCGGAGGACACAGGGCAGCAGATTCCGGCCATGGATTTCACCCTCACGGACCAGTATGGCCAGACCCATACCTTATCAGAGTACCGGGGGAAGGTGGTTTTTCTCAACTTCTGGGCCACCTGGTGTCCCCCCTGCCGCGAGGAAATGCCGGATATAGAGGCTCTTTATCTGGAATATGGATCCAACCAGGAGGACGTGGTTTTCCTGGGGGCAGCCGGCCCCCGGACTGAAGAAAATCCCAATACCCGGGAAACAGAAAAGGATGGAATTCTTCAGTTTCTTGATGACAACGGCTATACCTTCCCGGTGGTCTTCGATGAGACCGGTGAAGTGTACAGTACCTACCGGATCACCTCCCTTCCCACCACCTTCATCATTGGGCGGGACGGAAACATCCTGGGGTATGCGCCGGGAATGCTGACCCGGGATATCATGATCAGTGTGGTGGAACAGGCTTTGGCAGTTCCCTACGAAGAACAGTAGGGGGTGCTCCGGTGAAACCTTCCTATAGCCTGGCCTGTAACATCGCCCAGACCCTGAATCTGGTGGGGGAAAAATGGACCCTTCTGATTCTGCATCAGCTGTTCCTGGGTAACAACACGTACAACAGCCTTCTGGAGTCCCTGGAAGGGATCCCCAGCAATCTTCTGAGTCAGCGGCTGAAATGCCTGGAAAAAGCCTCACTGGTCCGCTGTGAACTGTACCAGGAGCATCCTCCCCGTTACCGTTACCTCCTGACTCCCAGGGCGCAGGACCTGGAAGGGGTTCTTTTTTCCCTGGCCCTGTGGGGACAGAAACACGTAAAAACCTGTCCCAACGTTCTGGTACACAGGGAGTGTGGAGGAACGGTGGAGGTCCGCTATCACTGCTATCACTGTGGCAAGACCATAGACGGATCCCAGCTGCAGAGAAAGGCCGCAACCGGCCGGGAGTAATCCCGGGGGCTGCGGCCTTTCTCATTGTGTTTTCATATTTCCCTTGGACACTTCCCCGGAGATCAGCTTTCTGCAGTCCATCCCCTGGGCACCAGCAGGGCCAGGACCGTAAAGATTTCCAGCCGGCCCAGCAGCATCAGGAAGGAAAGCACCAGTTTAGTCAGCACCGAAAACCCACTGTAGTTTCCTGTGGGTCCAATAACTCCCAGACCCGGCCCCACGTTGTTCAGGGTGGCAGCCGAGGCAGAAACAGCCGTGATGACGTCCACGCCCTCCAGAGACACCACCAGGGAGCCAACGATAAAAAACAGAAGGTGGACGGCAATAAAACTGTTTACCCGGGAGACCACCTCATTGGGGACCACCTTGCGGCCCAGTTTTACCGGCACAAAGGCATTGGGATGAAAGATTTTTGAAATCTCCCGGCGGATCAGTTTCAGAAGAATAAGAACCCGGATCACTTTCATACCCCCGGCGGTGGAACCGGCAGATCCGCCCACAAACATCAGCACCAGCAGAAGGATCTTACTGAAGGTGGGCCACTGATGAAAATCTGCCGTGGCATATCCTGTGGTGGTCATAATGGAGGCCGACTGGAACAGGGCATCCCTCATGGAAATTCCCAGGGTATTGTACCCGGTCAGAAAAAGGTCTGCTCCGATCAGCAGCACGCAGGCCAGCAGGCCCTTCAGATAAAACTGCAGTTCGTGATCCGAGACAATCTCCCCGACTTTTCTGTTGTAAAGATAAAAGTGCAGGGAAAAACTGACACCTGCCAGGATCATGAATGTGCTGACCACCAGATGGATATAGGTTCCGAAATGGGTCAGCGAAGTATTGTGGGGCGCAAATCCTCCGGTTCCCACCGTCCCGAAGGTGTAGACTGCGGCATCAAAAAGACTCATGTCCCCCAGCAGGAGAAACAGGATCTCCAGCAGGGTCAGGGAGACATAGGAGATGTACAGATACCTGGCAGTATCCCGGATCCGGGGGGCCACACGTCCTGCCACCGGGCCGGGGCTTTCCGCCCGGAAAATATGAAAACTCCCCATTCCCAGGGCCGGCAGCAGAGCCACCGTAAATACCAGGATCCCCATGCCCCCGATCCAGTGGGTAAAGGACCGCCAGAACAGAATGCTGGCCGGGAGGATCTCAACATCCGGTATCACCGAAGCACCGGTGGTGGTGAACCCGGAAATGGTCTCAAACAGTGCATCCACGTATCCGGGCACCGCTCCGGTGGCCACAAAAGGGATGGCCCCCAGCAGGGAGACCAGCACCCAGCCCAGGGTCACAATGGCCAGTCCCTCCCTGGCCCGAATCTCCATTTTCGGCCGGATCAGCCAGTACATGAGAATTCCGGGGATCAGGGTAACAAGGATGGTCAGCAAAAAGGCCCGGTGGGTTCCATCCCCGGACCGCAGCGCAATCATCAGAGGGGGCAACAGCAGACTGGCATCAACGATCAGAATAGACCCCAATATTTTTGCTACGATTCCATAATTCACCGAACAGTCCTCCCCGTCCGCTAATAAACAGTGTCTTCAGTTCCTGGATGTCGTCTTCATGGGCAAACAGAATAATCCGGTCACCGGACATAATCTGGCTGCTGCCTTTAGGAATAATCACCTGATTTCCCCGGACAATGGCTCCCACCAGGATCCCCTGGGGCAACTGCAGTTTATGAAGAGGCTTGCCGATATAGGGCATGGAGTCCCGGGCAATCACTTCAATTACCTCGCCCCGGCCTCCCAGCAGCAGGGAAACCGAAGCCACCCGGTCCCCCCGGACAAATTTCAGGATGTGGCTGGCGGTGATATTCACAGGGTTTACCGCAGCGTCGATATCCATCTTATTTATTATCTTGGTGAAATTCTGCCGGCTCACCTTGGCCACGGATTTTTCCACCCCGTACTGTTTGGCCATCAGGGCCAGCAGAAGATTCTGCTCGTCGAAGCCGGTAACCCCCACAAAGGCCTCCATCTTTTCCAGATTTTCGTCCCTCAGCAGGGTGATGTCCGATCCATCCCCGTGAATCACCAGAACGTGTTCCAGACTTTCCACCAGTTTCTGGGCCTTCTTCCTGTCCTGTTCGATCAGTGTAACCCGCACCCTGGCGGAAGACAGTTCTCTGGCCAGATAATAACCCACATTGCCGCCTCCCAGGATCATGGCATTTTCCACCTTCTTCGCCCTGGCCTTCAGTTTGTAGGTTTTGCAGAACTTTTCAATGTTTTCCATCTCCCCCAGCAGAAAGATCACGTCTCCAGGCTTCAGTTCCGTGGAACCATGGGGAATGATCAGTTCACTGTCCCGGGATATGGCCGCGATCAGCAGATGCTCCAGGCCCGCCAGCTGGGAAATGCTTTTCCCAACAAAGACCTCCAGGGTCCCGATGTTCAGATCGATCATCTTCACCTTGCCACTGGCAAACTCTCCAGAAAAATGGACCACATCCTGCATCAGATACTTGGAAATGGTGACCGCTGTCGCCAGGTCAGGATTAACGATCAGATCAATTCCCAGTTCCGCGCGGATGAAATCCAGATGCTCCATATACTCCGGATCCCGGACCCTGGCCACCGTCTGCCGGCAGCCCAGTTTTCTTGCCATGGAACAGATTATGGCATTGGTGGCATCGCTGTCTGTGGTGGCCACCAGCAGATCAAATTTCCCGATCCCCAGGTCTTTCAAAGCCGTGATGTTCACCCCGCTGGCCACAAGAGTCATCACGTCCAGATGCTCATTGACCATATCAATAACCCTGGGATTGGTGTCCATCAGGGTTACATCAAAATTCTCAAAGTTCATTGTTTTGGCCAGACGGATTCCCAGTTTTCCGGCACCCACGATCAGTACTTTCAATTCGTTCGCCCCCAAAAAATTCTCCGGCGCTGGCCGGTTAATTAATACTAGTGGTTCTGCCGGTAAAAATCAAGGACAGACCGGATTGCCTGCCGGGCATCCGGTGTATTCCCGGATGCCCAGAAACAGTGGAATCAGGGTCATCAGTTCAGTGACTCCAAAGGAAAGCCAGACTCCGGTCATTCCCAGCAGCCGGGAAAGAAGGATCACCAGGGGGATCAGAAGAACCAGTCCCCGAAGAAGGGACAGACGGAAAGCACTCTCCGCCCGGTTCAGGGCAGACAGGCCTGCGATTCCCACCATGTTGACTCCGGCAAACAGAAATCCGGGAAAGTAAAGAAACAGACCGGTGATGGCATATTCTGCCAGAACCGGGCTGGCATCCCGGTTGAACAGGTCCACCAGGGGAACAGCCGCCATCAGGGTAAGGACATTGATTGCCGCAGACAGAATAAATGCACTCCCAAGACTCCACAACAGGATTCTTCTGAGATCCCCGGTTCGTCCGGAGGCGTACAGATTGCTGATCAGCGGCTGCACCCCCTGAGCCATCCCGGTGAACATGGCCATGACCACCAGGGCCAGATTGGCTACAATGCCATATGCGGCCAGCCCGGTGTTCCCGGCCAGGGAAAGAATCACCAGGTTGAAAACCACCAAAACCACACCGGAGGACAGTTCTGTAACGAAGGTGGACATTCCCAGCCTCACAATGGACAGGTACCCCCCGATGCCGGATGTTCTCTGGACCGAAAGGGTACTGTGTCCCCGGATAAAGTG
>JAXGWN010000021.1:0-10974 GCA_040773285.1 Bacillota bacterium | reverse complement strand
GACGGCAGTCATGAGCGGAAGCGGTCCTACGGTGATGGGGATCTTCTCCGGAGAGCAGGAGCTCCGCCGGGCTGCCGGTGAACTGGAAGCCCGTTACAGGGACACCTTTGTCACCCGTATCCGGGGCTGAGCGGCCGTTTACGGGAAAAATTTGACTTTCCCGGCAGGATTTGATCCTTCTGGCGTCGAAAAAGGCCCTGAGCAGAATGCAACTGCACAGAATGAGAAGGGGTGATCTGATGGTAAACGTAACAGATGTGAGAGTTCGCAGAATCAACCAGGAAGGCCGGATGAAAGCAATTGTATCCGTAACGATCGACGATGCATTTGTCATTCACGATGTGAAAGTGGTGGAAGGACAGTCCGGACTGTTCGTGGCCATGCCCAGCAGAAAAATGCCGGATGGGGATTACAGGGATATTGCTCACCCGATCAATTCTGAAGCCAGGGCAGTTCTGCAGAACTACGTCCTGGAGGCCTATGACCGGGCTCTGGCGGAAGCTGAGGCGGAGCAGGAGATCGAACAGATGGAAGGCCAGCCTGAAGAGGATGGCGCAGCGTCTGCGGAAGAGTAAAAGAAATACCGAGGTCCCGGTGGACCTCTTTTTTATTGGAGAATTTTTGCGGTAACAGCCTGCCCGGGCGTACAAAATACGTCTGATATGGTAGAATATGGGCGTATCATTTTATGGAGGTAAGAATATTGAATACTACAGCCATCATCCTGGCGGCCGGAAAGGGCACCAGGATGAAATCGGATATACCCAAGGTCCTGCACCGGATGGAAGGAATGAGCCTGCTGGAGCATGTTGTTTCCCGGGTGGAGCCTCTGGTGGACCGGCCACCGGCTGCCGTGATCGGTTTTGGGGGAGAGATGGTTCAGGATACTCTCGGGGACCGGGTCCGCTACGTATGGCAGCATGAGCAGCTGGGTACCGGCCATGCAGTGATGCAGGCCGGTGAGATTCTCCGGGAGTCAGACACAGTACTGGTGCTGTGCGGGGACACCCCCCTGCTGCGGACAGAGACTCTGGAAGCCCTGATCAGGGAGCACCGGCAGTCAGAAAACCAGGCCACCGTCCTGTCGGTCCTGATGGAGGATCCCGCCGGATATGGAAGACTGGTACGGGATCCCGAAGGGGAGCTGCAGGAGATTGTGGAGCACCGGGACTGTACGGCGGAACAGCTGAATATCCGGGAGATAAATTCCGGAACCTACTGTTTCAGCGGCGGTGTTCTGGCGGACATGCTGGAGCGGCTGACTCCGGACAACGATCAGAAAGAGTATTATCTCACCGATGTGATCCGTCTGATCCGTCGTGAGGGAGGAAAGACCGGCGGATATCTGTGCTCTGATCCTGAGGAAATCATGGGGATCAACAGCAGGGTCCAGCTGGCAGAGGCCTCCCGGATCATGCGGCGCAGGATCAGCCGTCACTGGATGGAGGAAGGGGTGACCATGGTGGACCCGGAGTCTGTCTACATCGGAGCCGGCGTCATACTTTCTCCGGATGTGGAAATCTGGCCCGGAGTGATTCTGGAAGGGGAAACCACCGTGGGAAGAAATACGGTACTGGGTCCTGGCTGCAGGATCCGGGACAGCATAATCGGTGAAAACTGTCGTCTGGACCAGGCCATCGTCCTGGAAAGTGTCATGGGGGATGGCTGTGCCATTGGACCCTTTGCCTATATCCGTCCCGGCTGCCGGCTGGGTGACCGGGTGAAGATCGGCGATTTTGTGGAAATCAAAAAAACCTCCGTGGGGGAAGGCAGCAAACTCCCCCATCACAGTTACATCGGGGATGCCGTTGTGGGTGCCGGAGTGAACATCGGAGCAGGAACCATCACCTGCAACTACGATGGGGTAAACAAGTATCAGACCATCATCGGGGACGGGGTATTCGTGGGAAGCAACTCCAACCTGGTGGCACCGGTGAACCTGGGACGGCGGGCCTACGTGGCAGCAGGTTCCACCATCACCTGTGATGTGCCGGAAGAGTCTCTGGGCCTGGCCCGGGAGCGGCAGAAAAATATCGAAGGCTGGCGCCGTAAAAAAGGCCTGTAGAATAGGAGAGTCGGAGTGGAAATCATGAATGGAAAGAGAATTATGGTGTTTACGGGAAACGCCAACCGGGAACTGGCACAGGAAATAGTCGAGGATCTGGGGATTTCCCTGGGCAAAGCGGAAGTGAAGACCTTTGCCGATGGAGAGATTTTTCTGAACATTGAGGAGAGCGTCCGGGGGGCGGATGTCTATATCATTCAGCCCACCAGCAAACCGGTGAACGAGCATCTTATGGAACTGCTGATTATGATTGATGCAGCCAGACGGGCCTCCGCCCGGAGAATCACGGCAGTCATCCCTTACTATGGGTATGCCAGACAGGAGCGCAAGTCCAAGTCCCGGGATCCCATCTCGGCCAAACTGGTGGCAAATCTGATTACCGTGGCCGGAGCCAGAAGGGTCCTGGCCATGGATCTGCATGCCAGCGCCATCCAGGGATTTTTTGATATACCTTTGGATCATCTGCTGGCGGCCCCAATTATCGCCGAATATATCACATCCAAGAACTATCATGAGCCGGTTGTGGTGGCTCCCGATCTGGGTGGCGTGACCCGGGCAAGGGATCTGGCCAGCCGGATCGGCAGCGAAATCGCCATCATCGACAAGAGAAGACCCAAGCCCAACGTGGCAGAAATCATGAACATTCTGGGGGATATCGAAGGGAAAACCTGCATCATGCTGGACGACATGATTGACACCGCCGGAACCATCACTCAGGGGGCCCAGGCCCTGATGAATTACGGCGCCAGAGAGGTTATCGCCTGCTGCACCCATCCGGTATTCTCAGGCCCTGCCTATGAGAGGCTGGAGGCCTCGGTGCTGAAGGAAGTGATCGTCACCAACACCATCCGGATTCCTGAGGAGAAACAACTGGACAAACTGACGGTCCTGTCGGTGGCGCCCCTGATCGCCAAGGCAATCCGGAGAATCCACAATGATGATCCCCTCAGCATTCTGTTTGACCCCAACAAGAACAGGAACTGCTGATACACCCTGTGCCCCGGTCATTCTGACCGGGGCCTTGTTCCGGGACCGTCTGGGAGAGGAAATGCATATGAAACTGATTGTTGGCCTCGGAAATCCGGGGAAAAAATACGACGCCACCCGGCACAATGTGGGCTTTATGGTGGCCGATCTTCTGGCACAGCAGCTGGGGGAGAACTTTACGGAGAAGAACCGCCACCGGGCCCTGGTGGCAGAAGGATTTATGGCGGGGGAAAAGGTGGTTCTGGCCAAGCCGCTTACTTTCATGAATGCCAGTGGCGAGGCGGTCCGCAGCCTGATGGATTTCTACCGTCTGGATCCTGGGGATCTGTTTGTACTGGTGGATGATATGGCTCTGGCGGCCGGCAGGCTGAGGATCCGGCCGGAGGGCAGCGCCGGGGGACAGAACGGAATGAAAGATATTATCCGTCATCTGGGCACTCAGGAGTTTGCCCGCCTCCGGGTGGGGATCGGGAAACCGTCCCACGAGGATGCCATCCGTCATGTGCTGGGTGGTTTTTCCGGTGAGGAGTGGCCTTTGGTGAAGGAGGCCATTGAAAGAGCGGCGGAGGCTGTGCCGGTCTGGATCCGGGAAGGTACCCAGGCGGCCATGAACCGTTTCAACGGTTAGGAGGATCTATGTCGGAGTTTCTGCGGATTCTGGGAGAGACCGGATCCTGGCACAGCCTGAAGCAGTGGCTGGAGGAAGGAAAACGAAATATCAATGTTTACGGTCTTCCGGAAACCGCATTCCCTTCCTGGCTGGGACTTCTGTCCGGCCTGGGAAGGGGTCTTCTGGTGCTCACGGATACCGAGAAGGAGGCGCAGAGCCTGCAGCAGTTTCTGGAGGATCTGCTGGGTGGGGAATCTGCCCCGGTGGTATTTCCGGAAAATGAGATTCCCCCCTACCGGCTCTACGCCCGCAGCAATGAGAGCATGCACCGGAGAATCCGGATCCTGGACGGAGTGCTGCGGGAGGAAATCCGTCTGGTGATTGCCCCCATGAAGGCCCTGATGGAACCCCTGATTCCCCCGGATGTGCTCCGGGACAGGACGTTCAGCCTCCATCCCGGCGACCGGGTGGAGCCGGAGGAACTTCTGAGCCGACTGGTGGATCTGGGGTACGAGTTCCGTGAACCGGTGGAGCATCCCGGTCAGTTCAGTCACAGGGGAGGAATCCTGGATATCTATTCCCTGGTCCATGAGGCTCCGGTGCGGCTGGAGTTTTTCGATGATGAAGTGGATTCCCTGCGCAGTTTTGATCCGGAGACCCAGAGGTCCACAGGCCGTCTGGAGGAGTTTAGGGTTCTTCCGGCCAGAGAACTGCAGCTGACCCCGGAAATCCGTGCCAGGGTACTTCCCGGCCTGCAGAAGGAACTGAAGAGCACCCTGAAGAAACTGATTGACGCTCAGCAGGGGGAATCCGCCCGGAAGCTGGAGGAAAGCCTCAGAGAGGATCTGGACCTTCTGGCGGAAGGCGGTTACCAGGAGAGCCTGGACCGCTGGATGCATCTGTGCTATCCCCCTGAAGGCACCCTGCTCAGTTATCTGGGGGAGAACTGTCTGGTGGCCGGGGAGAACCTGAACCGGCTGGGAGACCGTCTGCAGGAGGAGGAACGGCTCCGGACGGAAAACTATCTGGACTATGTGGCCGAAGGGCTCACACTGCCCTCTCAGAGGGAGCAGCTGAAGGGAAGGGACCTGCTGGAGCCGGTTCTTTCTGCTGCAGCGGGGGTCTGGTTCAGTGCCCTGCCACGGCGCCAGGGCCGTACAGGACCCGACGCCCTGGTGGAGGTCTCTGCAAGGGGAGTTCCCGGCTATCTTGGGAAAACCGGGCTGCTGGCCGATGACCTGAGATCCTGGCTGGAAAGTGGCCGGCAGGTGTATCTGTCTGTGGGCAACCGGGAGAGGCTCCGTTATCTGGAAGAGGAACTGGAGGCACTGGATCTGCCGGCCGGCCGGCTGGACTGGCTGGAGGAAAGCATCCCCGGAGGCTTCGAACTGCCGGAAGACAATCTGGTATTCCTGGGGGAAAAGGAAATATTCTCCGGAGCAAAGCCGGCCAGAAAAATACGCCGGGTGGCTGCCGCCAACAGGATCAGCGCATTTACCGAAATTTCCCAGGGAGATTACGTGGTCCATGTTCAGTACGGGATCGGACGCTATCTGGGGATCACCCATATGACCACCTCAGGAACCGGACGGGACTATCTGGAAATTGAGTACGCCAGGGAGGACAAACTGTTTATCCCCGTTGAACAGCTGGACCTTTTGGAGCGTTATGTGGGTTCCGAGGGCCGTCATCCCCGGCTTTCCCGCCTGGGAACCCAGGACTGGGAGCGGGCGAAAAGCCGGGTCCGCAGCTCTGTCAGGGATATTGCAGGGCAACTGATCAGCCTGTATGCCAGCCGGGAGATGGCCCGGGGCTTTGCCTTCGATCCGGACACTGTCTGGCAGAAGGAATTTGAGGAGAAGTTCCCTTACCAGGAGACCTCCGACCAGTTGAAGGCCATTGAGGACGTCAAAAGGGACATGGAATCCTTCCGGCCCATGGACCGGATCGTGGTAGGGGATGTGGGATATGGAAAGACAGAAGTGGCTCTCAGGGCCGCTTTTAAGGCGGTCATGAATTCGAAGCAGGTGGCGGTGCTGGTGCCCACCACGGTGCTGGCCAGCCAGCATCACGGTACATTCGTACGGAGGTTTTCCGACTGGCCGGTCCGGATTGAGGTGCTGAACCGGTTCCGCAGTGCCCGGGACCAGAAAGAAATACTGGCCCGGGTTGCGCGGGGGGAAGTGGACATTCTGATCGGAACCCACCGGATTCTCTCCCGGGATGTGGCCTTTCAGAATCTGGGGCTGGTGGTGGTGGACGAAGAGCAGAAGTTCGGAGTGGTCCATAAAGAGAAACTGAAGGAGATGCGCCGGGAGGTGGATTTTCTGACCCTGACTGCCACACCGATTCCCCGGACCCTGCACATGTCCCTGTCCGGGGCCAGGGATATGAGTGTAATTGAGACGCCCCCTGAGGACCGGCTGCCGGTACAGACCTATGTGCTGGAGGACAGCGATGATCTGATTGCCAATGCCATCCGCAGGGAACTGGAGCGGGACGGGCAGGTGTATTATGTGCATAACCGGGTGGGGGAACTGGAGACAGTGCGCCGGCGGCTGTCCCGGCTGGTGCCCGGAGCCATCATTGAGGTGGCCCATGGACAGATGGCGGAACAGCAGCTGGAAGAGTCCATGCTGCGGTTTGTGGAAGGGCAGGCAGATATTCTGCTGTGCACCACCATTGTGGAGAACGGACTGGATATCAGCAACGTCAATACCCTGATTGTGGCGGATGCCGACCGGCTGGGACTGTCTCAGATCTATCAGCTGAAGGGAAGAATTGGCCGCAGCAGCCGCAAGGCTTTTGCCTACTTCACATACCGGGCCAGCAAGGTGCTCACCGAGGTGGCGGAAAAAAGGCTTCGAGCCATCCGGGAATTCACGGAATTCGGATCGGGCTTCCGGGTGGCCATGAGGGATCTGGAGATAAGGGGTGCCGGGAACCTTCTGGGGGCTGAACAGCATGGACATATGCTGACTGTGGGATTTGAAATGTACACCCAACTCCTGGAAGAGGAGGTTGCCCGGCTCCGGGGCCAGGCGCCTGTGGAAAAAAGACAGGAGATGAAGCCGATTCTTCTGCCCTTTCAGGTGGATGCCTTCCTGCCGGCAACATATATTCCGGCCGGCGGAGCCAAAATGGATATATACAAACGGCTTCTGGAAGTGACCGGACCGGAGGAACTCTCGGATCTTACCGATGAACTGGTGGACCGCTTCGGAGATCCTCCGCCGGAGGCTGAAACCCTGCTGGAACTGACCCGGATGCAGATGCTGTGCCGCATTCTTTCCGTGCAGTCGGTGGAGGGGATCCGGGATTATCTGGCTATCCGTTTCAGCGGTCAGCCCTTCGATGCTGAAACACTCTCCCTGGCCGGGCGGGATCTGGGAAGGGACCTGGCGGTCTCCCTGAGGGACGGACTGGAGATCCGTCTTATGAGAAGAAATCCCGTTGAGCGGAAAGCTCTGCAGGAGGCCATACGGATTCTGGAGCGGCTTCAGGGCGGGAGCGGCAGTACGAATTAGGTTGCGCCCGGTTTCAAAAGAAGGCATAATAGAAAAAGTAAACCAAAGGGGATGTGTATATTGTGATAAGGAAAATGGCTGTACTGGCTCTGATTTTTCTGCTGCTGCTGGGGGGATGTTCCCAGCCGGAGCCGGCTGCCCAGGTGAACGGGGAAGATATCACCATGGAGGAACTGGAAGAACAGGTGGGCATGCTGAAAGCCTCCATTGAAGCCTCCGGACTTTCTCTCAGTATGGAGGAAGATGAGGAGTATCTGGAACTTCTCCGGGGCGAAGCCCTTAAGATGATGGTCCGGGAGCGGATCCTGATGCAGGATCTCAAAAAAAATGACATTACTCTGGACGAGGAGGCAGCCCAGGAATACGTGGGCATGCTGAAGGAACTGTATGGAGAGGAAACCTATAATTCCATTCTGGCTTCCAACGGTACCGATGAGAAACAGTTTGTCCAGGACTTTGCTTACAACCAGGCGCTTCAGCAGCTTTATACCAAGGTGACTGCAGATGTGACGGTCGGTGACGGGGAAGTCCGGAATCTCTTTGATGCGGATCCCGGCTCCTATGTGCAGGGAAGTGCCAGCCATATTCTTCTGAAGGTGGACTGGGCCACAGCCAGCGATGAGGAAAAAGAGGAAAAACTGGCTCTGGCACAGGAACTGATCGGGCGGCTGGATCAGGGGGAGGATTTTGTGGAACTGGCAAAAACCTATTCCGAGGATGGATCAGCTGAAAATGGCGGACGTATGGATACCATGTTTTCCATGCTGAACAGTCCCTTTGTGGATTCCTTCACCGTGGGGGCCCTGAGCCTTAAACAGGGGGAGCACTCTCCGGAACCTGTGGAATCGGAGTTTGGCTACCATATAATCCGCCTGGATCAGAGAGTGGAGGATTTTGAAAGCCTAAAGGAAAACGTCCGGCAGGCTGCCCTGACCTCTGCAAAAGATACGGCGTTCCAGGAATATGTGGAACAGCTGGAATCTGCCAGTGAGGTGAAATATTTTGTCGGACCGGAAGCAGAATAGAACCGGGGAGACGGAAACACAGGAGACTCTCTTCGGCGAATTTATGGATGTGATCCGCACCCTGATGGGTCCGGAGGGATGTCCCTGGGACCGCCAGCAGACCCATGAGAGTCTGAAACGGTACCTGATCGAAGAAGCCTATGAGGTATATGAGGCTGTGGATTCCGGCAGTTCCGAAGCCCTGGCCGATGAGCTGGGGGACGTTCTTCTGCAGGTGGCTCTGCATGCGGAACTGGGGCGAGTCTCCGGCCGTTTTGCCATGGAGGATGTGCTGCGGGGGATCCGTGATAAAATGATCCGCCGGCACCCCCACGTGTTTGCCCTTGGCGATGCCCGGACCCCGGCCCAGGTGGAGGCGGTCTGGGAGGAAATCAAGAAAACAGAAAAAACCGCCAAGAAGTCCCTGATGGATATGCCCCGGAATATGCCGGCCCTGTACCGGGCGGAGAAAATTCAGAAACGGGCCACCAGAATCGGATTCCAGTGGGACAGCGTTGAGGGGATTCTGGAAAAGCTCCAGGAGGAAATCGAAGAGCTCCAGGAGGCGCTGCCGGGTGGAAACAGAATGGAAATCACCGGGGAACTGGGGGACATTCTTTTCACTGCCGCAAACCTTTGTACGTTTCTGGGGGTGGATCCCTCCGAAGCGCTGCAGGGAACCAACGATACCTTTATCCGGCGGTTCCGGTATATGGAGGAAACCAGCCGGGAAGAAGGGGTACTTCTGGAGAATCTGACCCAGAAGCAGATGGACCGTTACTGGGAAGAGGCAAAAAAGCGAAAAGATCAGGGTTTTTTAAAGGATTCTGAAGGAAATACACGGGGAAACTAGAATAAGTATTCAATGTTATGATGGGTTCAGGTTTTTACTTATACTATTTTTAGGAGGTAATTGTTTTGAATAAGGGTGAATTGATCTCTCAAGTGGCAGAAACTGCCGGACTGAGCAAAAAAGATGCCGAAAAAGCTGTGGGCGCCGTTCTGGATTCCATCAGTGGAGCTCTGGTGAAAGGCGATAAGGTCCAGCTGATCGGATTCGGCACCTTTGAGGTCCGGGAAAGAGCAGCAAGAACAGGCCGCAATCCCAAGACAGGGGATGAAATCAAGATTGAGTCCTCCAAAGTTCCTGCCTTCAAAGCCGGCAAGGCTCTGAAAGACGAAGTAAACGGATAGGAGTTGCAGCCAGACCCCTTGGCGGGTCTGGCTGAATTTTCGTATGAGACTGGACAAATTTCTGAAAGTATCCAGAGTGATTAAACGCAGAACCGTGGCCAAGGAAGTCTGTACCGGAGGCAGGGTGCAGGTGAATGGCCGGGTGGCCAAGGCCGGGACGGAACTGGAGGTCGGGGACGTTCTTGTGATTGAACTGGGGCGCAGAATTCTTGAGATCCGGGTCCTTGCCCTGGCGGACAGTGTACGGGCGGAGGACGCCCAGAGCCTATACGAGGTTCTCCGGGTTACTGAAAAGCCCCGTGATGATTTTTTCGGACAGGAAAACGGATAAGGAGAATATCTGACATGAAAATCGATACCCACGTACATCTGACTCCCGGGTGTATCTCAGACCGCTGCGATCTGCTGAAAAACTCAGAAGACTACTGGAAGATGCTGGCGGAGAGCCCCAAAAACCAGTTTGCTGATGCTGATCAGATCGTTGCGGAGATGGACCGTACCGGGGTGGATATCAGTGTGATATTCGGGTTTTCATTTAAGGACCCGGCTTTATGCCGGGAAGTAAACGATCATACTATTGAGGCGGTAAGGCGTTATCCGGACCGTCTGGTGGGTTACATGGCCCTGAGCCCTCAGGACCCGGAGCTGGAGCAGGAGATTGACCGCTGCATGGCCGGAGGACTGAAGGGCGTAGGGGAGATGTTTCCGGTGGGGCAGGGGCTGGACATCACGGACAAAAGGGAAACCGGCCTGCTGGCCGGACTGTGCCGGGAGAGAAGTCTTCCGGTGATGGTGCACAGCAATGAACGGGTGGGGCACTACTATCCCGGCAAGGTGGAGACCACCCCCCTGGAGGTCTACCGGCTGGCGGAAAATCATCCGGATCTCACCCTGATTCTGGCTCACTGGGGGGGAGGCCTCGTTTTTTACGAACTGATGAAGGAAATACGCCGGGTCTGCCAGAATGTGTACTATGATCTAGCGGCCAGTATTTTTCTCTATGATAACTCCATTTTCCGGGTGGCCCGGGAGATTGGTGTGATGGACAAGGTGCTTTTCGCCACAGACTATCCCCTGGTATCGCCGGAACGTTACTACCGCTATATTGATGAAAGCGGTCTGACGGAACCGGAAAGGGAAATGGTTTACAGCGGCAATGCCAGACGTTTGCTGGGACTGGCGGATCAGGGGTGAGACCATGAATTCCTGGGAAGAAGACAGCATATACCGGGATCCGGGCAGAAGGAAAAAAGAACAGAAGACCGGTCCCCGCAGAACCAGAACCCTGTTTTTTGTGGCTGTTCTGGTGCTGGGGGTCTATTTTGGCACGGCCATCGTGCAGACCCAGCTTAAGATCTATCAGGCCAACCGCCAGCTGGAGCAGCTGGACGGGGAACTGTACCGGCTACGCCAGGAAAACCGGGAACTGGAGCAGCAGAGACAGTATGTGGAAAGCGAAGAATACGTGGAGTGGAAGGCCAGGCAGGAGCTGGGGCTGGTCCGTCCGGACGAGAAAGTGATTATTCTGACGGAGCCGGACGGTGGCATTCCGGTGAAATAAGAAATATTGAAAAATCCCTTGACAAT
>JAXGWN010000020.1:0-11062 GCA_040773285.1 Bacillota bacterium | reverse complement strand
TCCAGGGGGTTGTCGTTTTTCATAAGGAGTGCCTGGAGAACCAGCAATTCGTGTGGCCGTTTACCTACGGCGATTTTTCGTGAGATGAATTCAATATACAAATCCTGCAGTTCGCTGAGTCTTACTTCATATTCATCTTCGTATTTTGTCAAGAATTTATAGTATGACCCCAGTGTCCTATTCTCAAAGACCCTGGCCATATCCATTGAATCGTAGCGTTCATAATCCATCATTGTGGGAATTCTACCCAATCGAAACTTAAGATTTCGGTAGCTCTCCTTCATGAACTCTACGCTGTTAAAATTCACCCTGTCGATGGATTCAAAAATTCTTTTTCGGGATATGGCATCAAAATTGATGGTGGAGCACCCTGGTAGAACTCGGCTTCCCTCCACTACGAATTTTCGAATCGTATCCTTGTTATAGCTTCGGTCATCGGAAAGTGCCATGGGTATCATGAAATTGTTGGAGTAATTCCCAATAAAGTCCAATACCACAACAAATTCTTTTTCAGATACTTTCCGCAAACCCCGCCCCAGTTGTTGCACAAATATAATGGCTGACTGAGTGGGCCGAAGCATTACAATCTGATTAAGAGTGGGGATGTCTACCCCTTCATTAAAGATATCCACCGAAAAAATATAATCCAGCGCTTCATAAGAGTCCTTCGACTCCAACCTTTGTATCGCATCTTCACGCTCTTGTTGAGAACTGGATCCAGACAATGCGACGGTCCGAAACCCACGTCTATTGAAGCGCTCAGATAATTCCCTTGCTTCCTCGTTTCTACTGCAAAATACCAGTCCCCGCACTTTTTCTCCGCTGTGTCCATAATATGCGATTTTTTCAATAATATGATTAACCCGCTGCTCAGAAACCAAATTCCTAAATTCTGAAGTCTCCTCTATAACTTTTCCATCAACAGCAATCTCGCTGATTCCAAAATAGTGAAACGGGCACAGCATATCTTCTTTCATTGCTTCCTGAAGTCGGATTTCATACGCAATGTTGTAGTCAAAATCTCCACATATATTGTGTCCATCGGTTCGTTCAGGAGTAGCGGTCATACCCAGCAAGAACTTGGGAGTGAAATGCTTAAGAATACGTTGATAGGTTTCCGCTCCAGCCCGGTGGCTTTCGTCGATAATGATGTAATCAAATTGATCTGGTTTCAGCCGATTTAAAACATCGAATTTAGACACGGTCTGGACCGTTGCAAAAAGATAGTCTGCATCATAGTCGCTATGATGACCAGTCAGAAGACCGTATCTCTTTTTTTTCCCCAATCGATTTTCATTTCCCAGGATCTGTTTGAAGGCCTTTCTTGCCTCTTTGGCAATGGTCTCCCTGTGGATTAGAAACAGCACCTTTTCCGCTCTCATCTGCTGAACATCGAATGCTGACAGATAGGTCTTTCCCGTTCCTGTGGCAGAAACCAGAAGTGCTTTATTCTCACCACTTTCCCGCAGTTTTTTGAGGTTCTCCAATGCCCGCTCCTGCATTTTATTGGGGTGAACAGTTTGTAGCATAGAACGCCGCTCTGCCACATGATCGACTGAAGGATAATCAAGCTTAGCTTTCTGTGCGTCATACTCTAAGTGATGAGTAGATACATCGATTCCATGAACATCAAAGGATCCACTACCCTGCCCCAAGCTCTCCATTTGAGGTGGTATGACCTCAAAAACAGGTCTCCTACCGTAGTCGGGCACCACAAAATAGGGCTTTCGCTGAATCTGAGAATAGTATTCCTGATACCCAGCTAACCACCCCTCATCCACCCATTGGGCTCGATTGAAGTCTGTCTCAAATTCAGCCAGGATTTCCCGAACCACTTTTCCTGATTCGATGGAGGTTATCTTTAGATTCCACTCATTGTTTTTTGTCAGCGCGTCCTGAGTAAGGTTACTGCTTCCAATGATCGCAACATCAGTTTCTCTTTTCCTGAAATAGTAACCCTTGGCATGATGATTGGCATCGGTCAGTATCTTAATTTGAAGATTATCAAAGAGCATTAATCGTTGCAGAGCTCTTGGATCCGTGAAATTCTGATAAGAAGAAGTCAGGATTTTTCCCTTTACTCCCCTGGTATGCAACTCACTCAATGCGTTTAAGAGTACTGTTACCCCGCCCTGAGTAATAAATGCCACTGAAAATAAAAACTCCTGGCAATCCTCCAGCTCGCTAAGGATCGATGACAGCACTTTTCGCCCCCGATTGCTGTCGTTAATCAGGAGCTGTGGCTGGTATTCTTCTCTTGAATTGTAGGAAGCATCGATAAAGCCCGTGTGGAGGCTATCTGCCAGAAGTCTTTCAATTTCCATTTTAACAATCACCTGTCATCAGTTTCTCTACGATTGGTATATCTGCTGCTGCCCAGTCCAGTTCCCTCAATCGGTGAGCTTCCAGCCACTGGTGATTTTTGTGTTCCTTGCGATCAAATTCCTTCTTTTCCACATCGCAGATGAAACTGTGCATGATGATCCGAAAGTCCGGATAGGTGTGGTCGATGCTCAGAAAGTACTGATCCTCACCCACTGATATCTCTATCCCCATCTCCTCCAGGATCTCCCGCTGCAAAGCCTCTGTTCTCGACTCTCCCGGCTCAATCTTTCCCCCGGGGAACTCATATTTGTAGGAAAGATAGGGCAGCTTGTTTACATCCCTTTGCATACACAGGATTTCATCATTATTTTTTATAATCGCAGCTACGACCTCAATGGTTTTCATATACGAATATCCCCCCGTTGAAGATATGGCAAGCACTCTGTTTTGGTTCAATCATAACATTTCCACCTGTCTGTCCAAAGCATCCGGCAGTAGAAGGCTCCCGTCAGGTATTCCCGCTCAGTCAGGTCTCAGGAATATACCTCAATGGTACTTCCCCGAACATCCGGTACAATCCGGACCTGGGCCTCAATTCTCTCCTTCAGTTCAGGAACGTGGGAAATAATGCCCACCAGGCGTCCATCGCTTTGCAGTTCAATCAGCATCTCAATGGCCATATCCAGGGATTCCGCATCCAGGGTGCCAAATCCTTCATCGATAAACAGAGTATTCAGATGAATGCCTCCGGCGGTATGCCGGATCACGTCGGAGACCCCCAGGGCAAAAGCCAGGGCAGTCTGGAAGCTTTCACCACCGGAGAGGCTTTTCACGGAGCGCTCCCGGCCGGTATAGAAGTCGAAGATTCCAAAATCAAGACCGGCGTTTCTGACCCTGGTACTGAAGGTGCCTGCCATCTGCAGCTGGTAGCGGCCCCCGGTCATCCGGGTGAGCCGGGCATTGGCAGCCTGCAGCACCCGCTGCAGATGGATCCGCAGCACATAGCTGTTCAGGGGAAGCCGCTCCCGGTTCTCCCCGGAGGCCAGAGTATACAATTCCCGCACCTCCCGGTAGGAGGCCTCCAGAACTGACATTCTCTCCTGCGTCTCCTGCAGCATTCTGTCCGCACTTCCCAGAAGTCTGAGGTCGGAGTCCAGGCTGCTTTGCTGCCCGGACAGGATCTCCCGTTCCCCGGACAGACTGGAAATTTCCCCAGACAGAAATTCCGGTTCCCTGGCCGTGATCTTCTCCAGATCCTCTCCGGTGTGCCGGATGGCCGCCTGCAGACCTTCCAGATCCTTCCGGTAATTCCGTATGGTTTCCTTCATGGCAGTGGCATCCGCACCGGCAAGCCTCACGGAAGCCTCCTGCCAGGAAGAAAGTGTAAAATTCTGTTCCTCCAAAGCCGTGCCGAAGCGCTTCCTGTGTTCCCCGAGTTTCCGGTTGCCGTCATCGTGCTGGGATAACATGATCCGGATCCCCTCCTCCAGCACTCCCTTTTCCTGCAGCAGCCGGTTCATTTCTTCTCTCTGCCCGTCCAGACTGGCGGCCAGAGCCACAGTTTTCTTTTCCAGTTCCTCCAAAGCACTGAGAAATCCGGTTTCCTCCCCGAGATCCTCCGGTATCCGGCTTTCCAGTTCCTGAAGCGTCGTCTCAAGACGGGTTTTACCCATCTTCATCTCCTGAAGATGATCCTGAGCCTCCTTCAGTTTTCCACTGTATGACAGAAGAACCTCCTGAAGTGCTTTCTGCTGCCTCAGAGACTCCTGATTCAGTTCAATCTGCGCTTCCAGCGCCTTATTTTCCTGTCCGGAGTCGGCAATCTGCTCCTGCAGATCCATCAGGTCTTTTTCCCTTACACAGATGACTTCCTGTTCGTCAGGAGCCAACTGCCGGGACAGTTCACTGCGGCTGGCCGAAAGTGAAGAAGCCTTCTCCTTCAGTGTCTGCCGGGCTTTTTCTGTATTCCTAAGTTTCTCAGTATGTTTTTTTGTTTCCTCTTCCATTTCCCGGATCATCCGGTCGGAAACTGTCAGGGTTTCCCCGCTTACAGCTGGATCCGGGTGTTCCAGGGAACCACATACCGGACAGGCCACTCCATCCTGGAGTTCTTCCGCCAGTATGCTGGCACTGAGCCTCACCCGCATATCCCGCAGGGACGCCAGTTCCTCATGCCTGCTCACCAGCAGGCTGTTTTCATGCAGATACTGTTCCTCCAGACTCATAACCTGTTCTTCCAGTTCTGTCTGCTGGCCGCTTACCTGCAGAAGGCTTTCCAAAACAGACTTCTTCCGCTCCAGTTCCCTCATCCGGAAACTGAGTTTCTCTTTCCTGACCAGAAGGTCCGGAGCCGCCTCCAGCTGCTGGCCAAGAACCTGGCTATCACCTTCTGCCTTCAGGATATCCGCTTCCAGAGAGGCTGCCTCGCCCTCTTTCTCATTTATATTATTTAAAACTTCGTGCAGGGCGGACCGCTTGTCCCGGATCTCTCCAAAAACTCCGGACAGCTGCCGATACCGGCCCAGTGTTTCCTTCAGTTCCTCCAGCAGTTTCTCCCGGGCCGGTCGCTTCGTTTCTTCCTGCTGAGCCTTTCCCAGCCGTTCCGTAAGTTCCCGCAGATCTTTTTCTTTTTCCTGAAGTTCCTTGTTTTTTTCTTCCAGGGACTCCTCCATCTCCCGCACCTGATCCCAGCGGGGCTTCAGAATCTCCAGCCGGCCAAGAATCGTCAGATCCTTTTCCATGGACTCCATGGCCGGACCCTGCTTTTCCATTGTCTGCAGGCTGGCCTGAAACTTATTCAACTGGTTTTTCAGTTCCCTGGCCCGGTCCGCCTCGGCTTTTTCCCGCTTCAGACTGTCGAGGGTCTCCCCAAGTTGGTTCAGCTTTTCCTGCACCTCCTGCCGGCGGTTCCGGTGTCTTTCCTGCAGAACCAAAATGTGCTGACCCAGTTCCCGGTAATTCCTCAGGGGCCGGGAAAGCATCTCCTGCAGGCTGTCATCGGCCACCTGGGAGAGGATCTCCAGCCGGCTGTCCCGGTCCTTCCGGGCATCCTCCAGTTCTCCGTAGAGTCCCGTCTGACGGTCCTTCAGGGCCAGGTCAAAGCTTTTGTAAAACGCAGTCCCGAAACTCTCCTGAAAGGCTTCCTCCCTGGCCTGACTGGAAGCGGTCAGCAGTTCCCGGTATTCCCCCTGTGGAATCAGGATGGTCTGGCGGAACTGACTGAAATCAAGCCCCAGAAGCCGGGTGATCTCCGCATCCACCTCCCTGCCTTTGGAAAGAGTTTTCTCCTCCTGGCCCAGAGGATGGAAACGGGTGCCCGTGGTCTTCAGCCGTTTCTGCTGAGCCTCATCCACACTCACCACAAAGGACCGCTCCACGTGGTAGTCCCTGCCGTTCATCCGGAAATCCAGGGAGACCCTCGCCTCCTGATCCTCCGGTACAAAATCGCTTTTCAGTTCGTATTCACTTTTGTGGGAGCCGCTGGGCTTTCCGTACAGTGCGTAGGTTATGCCATCGAAGATGGTGGACTTTCCGGCCCCGGTGGGGCCCGAAATAAGGAACAGCTGCTGCTGACCCAGGGCGGAAAAATCCAGGGTGGCGCTCCGGAAGGGTCCAAATCCCTCCATGGTCAGTTTCAATGGAATCACAGGACGTCCCCTCCTTCCCCCCGGGTCAGCCGGGCGTAGAGATCCTCCAGAATGGCCTCCTGAGAGTCTGTCAGGGGTTCCTCCCTGACAGATGAAAAGAAGGTCCGGATCATCCGGTCCCCGGAAATCTCCTCCACGTCCGGATCGGGGTCCTGCTGCCCCGGCAGAACTGCCGGACCGAACCCTTCCCGCTCCAGTCTGAGGAGGTTGGGATAGACTGCCTTCAGACGGGAAATGGGATCATAGAGAGCTCCTTTATCCGTCAGGACAATCTGGTAGTAGTGCTCCCTCTGCGCTTTGTCCATAGACGGGTTCAGCAGTTCCTCCAGGGAGCCGGTAAGCCGCCTCAGCTCCCACCGGGGCTTCCAGGACAGTTTCTCCGTATACGCCACCCCATCCGGCCCAAGTTCCACCAGAAGTCCTCCATTTTCCTGATCCAGTTCGGAAAAAGAGTAACGCATCAGGCTTCCGGGATAGCGGACCCTTCCCTCTGCCGACTGCTGGGCCCGGTGCAGATGCCCCAGGGCACAATAATCAAAGTCCTTCAGGACGTCCGCAGAGATCCTCTCTGTCCCCCCGATGGACAACTGCCGTTCCGACTCGCTGGTAAGAGCCTCACCGGACCCGCTGACAAACCCGTGGGCCACCAGCACGTGACGCATCCCCGGGTCCATCCTCCCGGCATGGGCAGCCATCTGGGCCCGCCAGGCATCCTCATAGTCCCGGATCTCCGGGTCCTCAAGCCGGGCCCGGATCACCTGGGGGATCTCAAAGGGGAACAGATGAAAGCGTACCGGTCCCGAAGAATCCTCCCAGTCCACCGTCCGGATGTCCCCCTCATATTTCCCCCCTATATGGAGTCCCAGGGCATCAAAAAGACCGGATCCGTATCCGATCCGCTCCGGGCTGTCATGGTTACCGCTGATCATAAACACTTTCTGAACCGGAGTCTGCCGCAGAACCCGGGTCAGTGTGCGGTTAAACAGATCCACCGCCTCCACCGGGGGCACACTGCGGTCATAGATATCCCCGGCCACCACCAGGGCGTCCACCCGGTACCGGTCCAGATCCTCCAGCATCTGCTCCAGCACCACTTCCTGCTGTTCCGTCATATGCACCCCATGGACGATCTTTCCCAGGTGCCAGTCTGAGGTATGCAAAATTCTCATGTTTCTCTCCGTTTCAGGATAATATAATTTATTATAACAGTTCCGGCTCTCCTCCGGACCCCGGAATGAATCTGCCCCCATATTACCGGACTTTCCGGTAATATGGGGGCAGTAAGAAGAATCAGGGAATCATGAGACCCCCTCAGCCGGCGCACATCCTGCAGTTCAATCGGGCACCGCCAGAAAACGCTGAATCTCCCCGGCTATTCCCTCTGCCATCTCATGGTGTACGTAGTGCCCGGTCTCCAGGGTAACCGCTTTTCCGTTTTTCACTCCGGCCACATATTCAGCCAGGGATTCCTGCCAGGCCGTCTCCTGCTGGGCGGATATGAAAAACAGCATAGGCGTGTCCGACGGGACACCACCATCCCCCACCAGGCGGGCATTCTCCCGCAGGGCATACGCTTCCCGGAGCATACCAGATGAATAGGCGCTGGCATAGAAGACAGCCATATAACTTTCCTTCTGCTGCTGCGTCAGCCCGTCCTGCTGGAGCAAAGGAAGATAGGTACCGGTTTCCTCTTCCGGAATCAGCCGGGTCAGCCCGGCACGGCAGACGAGCCGCATAACGTTCAACTGGATCCGGTCCGGTTCCGGAAGCGATTCTGCGCTTTCGGGGGTACAGGGATCCAGACCCACAATGGCCTCCACCTCCCGGGGATACTTCCTGGCCCAGTTCAGGGCCTCCAGACCGGCCATGGAGTGGGCCACCAGGACGTAGGGTCCCGTAAACCCTGCGCTTTCCAGGGCACTTCTGCTTTCCTCCATCATCGTGTCCACGTCACGGTGACTGCCCGATGGAGAACTCCAGCCATATCCCGGCCGCTCCACCACGGCGAACCTGTGATCACCGGCCAGTCTTTTCCATAGGGGACTGAAATCCCACACCGGGCTCACTGTTCCATGTCCGGACAGAAACACCAGGGCTTTCCCGCCTTCTCCCCCTGTGTAAACATGAATCCCTGTTCCGTTTACGTCTGTCACAACTCCCGGCGGCGGATACTTCACCGCCTCCTTCCTCATCTGCGATGTGTGGAAGGCCAGGGACACTGCCAGTACCAGCAGCAGGATGATAAGAAGTACCAGAAACAGAATTCCCACACTTCTCAGAATGGTTATCACTCCCTTCCGATGCCCGGTAAGCTCTGATCCGCCATTTATTGCAGTTAGTCTATCCATCAGGCTGGCCCGGCATCCTTTTTTCCATTGTTCCCGACACAGTTTTGACGCGTGAAATTGGATCCCGGATCCATTTTGTTGTGAACTGACCAAATGATGTCACTAAACCAGCCTTCTCTCGCGTTCTATTATCAGTTGTTCTATTACTCACCACATACTTGGAGTTGAATTGATAGTTATCAAAATTAAGTTCTCTACCCCTGCGACTTTCCGGGGTTTGGGGACCATGAGGTAGATCGTACCCATCCTGCTATCCATTCGGCGGACCCGTTAACCAGCCCTGAATTCATTGCGGTTATCGGAACGTTCATGACGGTCTGCGTCCACTTTGGCGGAGAACTCCGCATGCATCAGCTGGTCGCAGAGCCATTTCAGCATTTCCAGCATCGGATCCGTTGCGGTCATAAATTGCATTAGCATTTTTTCCAAGCGTACAGTAGAATTGGGGTGAGTCGTCAGTTTAAATCTCCTTTCGGGTGGTTTCGTCGCTTACCTAATTCGGAGAAACTGATGACTTTCCTTTTGTTTTTGAATTTGCGCACTTAGTTGTAGTCTATCACATAAAAATAACTCAAAGATAAATTAGGAATTTGCATCTACATATTATACTCACTTAGTGTATTTATCATAAAATCTTACAATATTGTTCATCAGTTCTTCATCAAGATCATATAGCAATTTTTTATCTAAGTTATTATTTAAATATGACAACTTCAGTTCAGCAGTAAACTCTTCATCCGTAGAATTTAAATATTCATCAAATTCTCTATTAAAGTCTTCTTTGTACTCACGGGATGTATCAGAACAATAAACATAATCATGTCCTCTGTCTTCATATTGTACAAAATTAAACCGATCATGGTTCGTGTAAATATCATGAAAAACATCAAAGCTCTTTTCTTTTGAAATCATCTCATCATCTGAACTATGAATAATCATTACTCCTGAATCTGTATTTTCGAATCCACTAATTGAGTTATATGAAGCATACTTCCCAAATTTAATCCTCTCATACAATGATATATAGGGTAAAAGCACACGAATCCTATCTCCAGCAATTTTTTTGCCTTCTTCCGCAATTATATCAATAGATTTATCAAAGCCAGCAACCATAACAACTGCTTTAACATCAGGCTGAAGATTTAAAACGCTTCCAACAGAATATCCCCCTAAACTATGTCCGAATAACACGATTGGAGCGCCATTGAAAGATGGTGTTTGTTTCACGAATTGAATTGAATAATCCAAATCTATCAAGAATTGTGGAACTCCTTTTACAGAGTTACCTTCACTTTCATCATTGCCAGTAGCATCATATGCAAAAACATCATACCCCTTTGAAGTGAAAAAGTCAGCCAAACCCATATACGTGTTATGACCCCCGCCTCCAAGGCCATGGGATATAATTACTACTCCCTTACTATTATCAATATCTCTGTAATATTTATAACCAACAAGTTTCTGGCCCTTATTCGAAGTGTAAGTATATTTCTGCGAATTTAAGCCTTCAAATTCATCGATACTACGAGAATATGGAGCATATGTTTCATAACGATCACCAAAATTATCCTCATATATCATTGCTGATAGACCAAAGGGTATTATCAACAAGAGAGTAATTAGTACTACACTAAAAATTATTATAATTCTTCTTTTCTTAGCGCTCATTTCTTTACCTTCATTTAATATTTGGTTTGTATGTATCATGCTTCTCGATTATGGCGCACATCACACCAAGCAGATAGTCAATGACAACAAAGGCAGTCAGGGTTTTCACGCCTTAGAGGAAGTGATGGGATATAGTGAATTGTTTTACTATCAGCCACAGTATTACCTCCCGTGATAACAGATTCAAGGAAAAACAAAATTTGTTATTCAAACGAAGTCAGTTTGCGACCAATCTTGTATGCAGCTTCCATATCCTTTGGGAACTGTTCTTCTCTTACATTTCTTTTATGGAGCTCATCAAACATGCCAGAATGATATTTCGAATAATCGCTAAACTGGTATGTATCACAAGCAGCATACACTTCGACAGTTCCGCCAAGCCGTTTAAGAATTCCAGTTCTGTTTTTAAGTGATTGCTCCATATTGCTTTTATAGAATGCTTCTGGAGCGTTCATAGTAACGAATAATGCAGCATTGATTTTTCCATCAAATAGCAGTTTTGTGTAGTCATCGTAGGAAAGAAACGGAAAGCCAAGTCTCTCAATAAAGTTAACCATCTGACCTGTTATATCACCAAAATATATTGGTGAACCTAAAACCAAAACATCTGCATTGAAGATTTCCTCTAATACTGGGGTTAAACCATCCTTAAACGCACAACGATACGATTCTGCTCCCTGCCTTTTGCATGCAAAGCAGCTTCTGCAACCTGTATAATTCAAATCATATAACTGCACTAATTTCGTTTCTGCGCCAACTGATTCTGCGCCTCTCAACGCCTCTTTCAATAAACTTTCTGTATTCCAGCCTCTTCTTGGACTTCCGTTTATTGCAATTGCTTTCACTTTATCACGCAACCTCTCTAATTTCCAATTTATCAATAGTTGTATAGTCTCGACTTAAACTCGAGACATTAAAACTGCTGTCTCCACATGTTTTGAGAGGAGGGGATAGCTGTCAAGAATTAGCAGCCTGTATTTTTTAGACTGAAATTCTCTCCGAGGGAACATATCGACTAAGGGTGTACGTATGTGGGAACAAATCAACTATAGACTTTCGTGTGAGTTTATTGTA
>JAXGWN010000019.1:0-11477 GCA_040773285.1 Bacillota bacterium | reverse complement strand
GCACCCGGGAAATCTGTAAAGCCCTGCTGGAGGAGCACACCGGCCCGGTTTACTGTCACACCGGCAAGGAACTGGCGGGTCTGGCCGTTCGCCACGGAGTATCCGCCCGGCAGGTCCGGGACACCAGGATCATGGCCTATCTGCTGGAATCCGAGCAGAAGGAGTATCCGGTGGAAGGGCTTCTGACCCGCTATGGGCTGGGACCCTCCGGCCTCAGCGTCTCTGCCGGGCTGGCCGCCGACACCCTGTCCGTGGCCGGACCCCTGGAAGACGAACTGCGCCGGGAGAACCTGTACGCCCTGTACAACGATCTGGAGCAGCCCCTGCTGGAACTTCTGTGCCGGATGGAGGCCCACGGAATCCGGGTGGACAGCCGGTATCTGGAAGAGGTGAGCCGGGAACTGAATCTGCGGATCGAGGGGATCCAGGCGGAAATCTATTCCCTGGCCGGCCGGGAATTTAACATCAACAGCACCAGACAGCTGGCGGACGTGCTGTTCGGGGATCTGGGACTGCCGGGAATGAAAAAAACCAAAACCGGGTATTCCACCGATGCGGAAGTGCTGGAAAAACTCCGGTTTCATCATCCCATCGTGGAAAAGATCCTGGATTACCGGCAGCTGGTGAAGCTGGTCAGCACCTATGTGGACGGACTCATTGTCCTCAGCCGCCAGGGGAACGGCCTGGTGCACACCACCTACCACCAGACCGTGGCCGCCACCGGACGGCTTTCCAGTACGGATCCCAATCTGCAGAACATCCCCATCCGGACGGAAGAGGGAAAACGGCTCCGCCGGGCTTTTAAGCCCCGGGACCCCGGGAATCTGCTGTTGGCCGCCGATTATTCACAGATCGAACTGCGGGTGCTGGCCCATCTGTCCGGGGACGAGAAGATGCTGGACGCCTTCCGCCGGCGGGAGGATATCCATACCCGGACCGCTGCCGAGGTGTTCGGGGTGGATCCCGGGGAGGTGGACTCCGAAATGCGCCGCCGGGCCAAGGCGGTAAACTTCGGAATCGTTTATGGGATCAGTGACTTTGGTCTGTCCCGGGATCTGGGGATCCCGGTGAAGGAGGCCGGAGACTATATCAGTCTGTATTTTGCCCGGTATCCCGGAGTGAAGGAATTCATCGACCGGACCGTTGAGGAGACCCGCCGCACCGGTATGGTGACCACAATGCTGGGGCGCCGCCGCCGGGTGCCCAACATCCTCAGTAAAAACTACAATCTCCGGGGGGCGGCGGAGCGGATCGCCATGAACACTCCCATCCAGGGAAGTGCAGCGGACATCATAAAGCTGGCCATGCTGAAAACCGCAGATGCCCTGGAAGCCGCCGGCCTTGCGGCCTGCATGGTGCTGCAGGTCCATGACGAGATCATTCTGGAGGTGCCCCCGGAGGAAATGAGGCAGGCAGCGGCTATACTGAGGGAGGCCATGGAGGGGGCGGTGACCCTGAAGATTCCCGTGACCGTGGATCTCAAGGCCGGACCCACCTGGTTCGATATGGAAAGGATGGACCCGGATGCCTGAACTGCCTGAGGTGGAAACGGTACGGCGCACCCTGGCCGCCCGGGCGGGGGACCGGCTGCTGGAGGAGATTCTGTGGCTGGATCCCCGGGTCCTGAAGGACTGCGGGCCGGAAGCCTTCCGGGCGCTCCTGCCCGGACACAGGATTGTCCGGTACGGCCGCCGGGGGAAGTATCTGCTGCTGGAAATGGACCACGGGCCCCTGCTGGTGGTTCATCTGGGAATGACCGGACAGATGCTGGTGGTTTCCCCGGGGGATCCGGTACAGCCTCACACCCACCTGAGGATCCGGCTGGAGGGAGACCAGGAACTCAGGTTCCGGGATGTGCGCCGTTTCGGCCGTCTGCGTCTAATCCCCTCCGGAGACCCCGGAGAGGTCCCCGGACTGGCCCGGATGGGCCCGGAGCCCCTGGATCCGGACTTCACGGAAGAAGCCTGGCTTAAGCACCTGGAAGGGCGGAGGGGAACCCTGAAGACCCTGTTGCTTTCCCAGCATTTTCTGGCAGGGATCGGAAATATATATGCGGATGAGAGCCTCTTTGCTGCCGGGCTCCATCCCCTGAGAGACCTGGAAAGCCTGAGCAGGGAGGAGAAAGTCCGCCTGTACCACTCCATCCGACATATCCTTAAGGAAGCGGTCGGAGCGGGGGGCTCCTCCATCCGGGATTACGTGGACAGCCGGGGCCGCCAGGGCAGTTACCAGCAGGCACACCGGGTATACGGGCGCGGCGGGCAGAACTGTATGGTCTGCGGAACTCTTCTGGAAACCTGCCGTCTGGGTGGCCGCACCACAGTGTACTGCCCCTGCTGTCAGAAGGAGATGGTAAAATGATCATCGGACTGACCGGAGGAATTGCCACCGGAAAAAGCACCGTGGCTGCCATGCTGCGGGAACTGGGGGTATGCCACATCGATGCGGACCGGATCGGTCACCGGATGCTCACGCCGGACAGCCCGGTGTTTTCCCGGGTGGTGGAGCAGTTCGGCCCGGATATTCTGGATCCGGATGGGGCCATTGACAGAAAACGTCTGGGGGCCCTGGTGTTTTCCGGGGAGGAAGCCAAAAAACAGTTAGAAAAGATAGTGCATCCGGCTATAATGGAAGAGATAGACCGGCAACTGATACAATGTCCCGCCGGACTGCCGGTGGTGCTGGACGCGCCGCTTCTGATCGAAGCCGGGCTCCACAGCATGGTGGACGTGATCTGGGTGACCCACTGCCGGGAGGAAACCCAGGTGAGCCGCCTGAGGGAACGGGGTCTTACCCGGCAGGAGGCTGTCGCCCGGATCCGCTCCCAGATGCCGGCCCGGGAGAAACTGGCCCTGGCCACAGAAAGAATTGATACGGAGAAAACGCTGAATGAGACCAGAAAGCAGATTGACCGGCTGTACCGGGAGATCACCGGCCAGGTACCGCCACAGGAAAAATAGAAGGGTTCGGTCTGTACTGGGGACGTGTCTCATTCTTGCCGTCCTGCTGGCGGCAGGACCGAGACTTCTCTTTCCCATCGGGTACCAGGGGGAAATCCGGACGGCCGCCCGGGAGCATGGGCTGGACCATCTCCTGGTGGCAGCCATCGGGAGGGTGGAGAGCAACTTCCGTCCGGAAGCCGTATCCCCGGCCGGGGCTGTGGGGATTATGCAGCTGATGCCGGATACCGCCCGCTGGGTGGCGGAAACCAGCCGGTATGGCTATAATGAACAGGACCTGGTCCGGCCGGACAGGAATATCCGGCTGGGCTGCACGTATTTTTCCGGCCTGCTTACGCGGTACGGGGGAAACCGGATTCTGGCGGCGGCCGCCTACAACAGTGGTCCCTCCACCGTGGACCGCTGGCTGGACAAGGGGGTCTGGGACGGAACCCTGATGGATGCCCGGAGGATTCCCTATCCGGAGACCCGCAGTTACGTGATGAAAGTGGAGGCCTTCTATGGCCTTTACCGCATGATATACGGCCTGGAACTGCCGGAGGGCAGTGCAGCTCTGGCTGCTGTCCGGGACCAAAAATGACGAGGTGCAGATTGTGGATGAACTGAAGACCATTGAGGACGTAGCCAGATTTCAGGTGGAGCCGGACCGGCCCTTTTACAGTGCCGGCCATGAGGAGATCATGAGCGGGGCCACCAGCGATATCTATTTCATCAAGACCCGGGAAATTCTGGAGAAGACCGGAGCCGGGGACACCCCGGTGACCGCCGAGGTTTTTGGCCAGCGGCCGGGGATCCTGGCGGGAACCGGAGAGGTCCGGGCCCTGCTGGCCGGCCGGGGGCTTTCCATTGAGGCCCTGCCGGAGGGCTCTGCCTTCGGGGCCAAGGAAGTGGTCATGAGGATCCGGGGACCCTACAATGCCTTTGGCATCTACGAGACCGTGCTGCTGGGGATGCTGGCCAGTTCCAGTGGCTGGGCCACTGCCACCCGGGAGGCCGTGGAGGCAGCGGATGGCCGTGACGTCTTTTCCTTCGGGGCCCGCCATGTGCATCCGGCGGTGGCTCCGGTTCTGGAGCGGGCTGCCCTGCTGGGGGGAGCCGCCGGAGCCAGCTGCATACTGGCCGCCAAACTGGCCGGCCGGGAGCCGGTGGGCACCGTGCCCCATGCCATGTTCCTGGTGCTGGGGGATACCCTGACCGGAGCCCTGGCCTACCATGAGCATATGCCCAAAGGACAGAAGCGGCTGTTCCTGGTGGATACCTTCCAGGACGAGGCGGTGGAATCTCTCCGGCTGGCCCAGGCTATGGGAAGCGCCCTGGACGGGGTGCGGCTGGACAGTCCCAGTGAACGGGGCGGTGTCACCCCCGGACTGGTCCGGGAGGTCCGGGCCCGGCTGGACGGCGCCGGCCACAGCCCTGTGAAAATTTTTGTGTCCGGCGGTCTCAGCCCGGATCGGATCCGTCTTCTGGGTGAGGCCGGAGCGGACGCCTTTGGGGTGGGCAGCCATATTTCCGGTGCCAGTCCCATTGACATGACTATGGACCTGAAGGAAATCGGCGGGGTGGCAGTGGCCAAACGGGGCAGAATCCCCGGGGTGACTCCCACGGACCGGCTGGTGGCCTGGGAGGACTGAAGGGGAAAGCGGGGATCCCATGAAGGAGCAGAGTCTGGCAAAAAAATATCTTACCATCCTGCTGGTGATCCTGTCGGTGACCTTTGTGTCCGCCGGACTTCTGGAACGCAGTTTCCGGGCAGGGGAAAGCGACATGAGCGCAGTGGGCTCAAGACCGGCCGTATCCCATGAACAGGGGATTGTTCTGGACAGTCCCCTGAATACCCTGGACCCCCTGGAGGTGTCCAGCACTGCGGAACGGCTGGTGGCCTGGTATATTTATGAGACCCTGCTGGTCAGGGATCCGGTCCGGGGAGAACCTGTCCCCGGACCTCTGTGTGCCTCCTGGGAGGCCGTGACAGGAGGGTATGACCTGGTTCTGGCGGAGACGCTGTTTCATACCGGGGAACCGGTGACGGCCGAAGATGTCAAGTTCTCTCTAGAGCGGCTGGTGAGGCAGGGGGGGCGCCAGGCCCTGGGGCTTTCCACCCTGGAAGGATTTGAGGCCTTCCACAGCGGAGCGGCGGAAACGCTGGGAGGAATCGTGGTGACAGGGCCTTCCAGCTTAGGTTTCCGGCTGAGCGGAGGGGACGAAGCCTTCCTGCAGGCCCTCAGCAGGATCAGTGCAGCGGTGCTTCCCCGGAATCTGGTCGACATCCAGCCCCGGTACGGCCGGTCTCTGGCCGATACGGAGGAACTGTCCGTGGCCGGAACCGGGCAGGCCCGTCTGGCAGCCTGGGGCGACCATTTCCTGGTTCTGGAGGCGAGTCCTGACCGGGACAGCCGGTTCCCCCGGCGGGTACAGATCGGCTACGGCCGGGACATGGCCTGGGCCCTGCAGGAACTGGAGACCCTGAGGGTGGAGGAGGCCGTACTCAGCCGGGACCCCAGACCCCTTCTTAAGGTCAGTGGCTCCACCCTGGGAACGGATCTGGATGAACTGGACACAGGGATGACCCATAGCCTGTGGTTCTCCGGGACCATGGAACCCTTCTTCAGAAATGGCCTGATTCAGGGGATTGACAGACAGGATCTGGCCCGGGATCTGGGGGTGTCCGCCCAGCGGGACGATGTCCCTGGCTATGGGGAGGATGAGTCCCTGGCCCGCACCCTGCTGGCCGCTTTTCCGGACCGGGGGGTGAGGCTTGCCCACACCGCCACGGAGGACGGACGCCTGCTGGCACAGAGGCTGATGGCCCGCTGGGAGGAACTGGGGGTTGTGGTGGAAGTGGTGGAACTGGAAGGAGAGCAGGCCGTGAGGCAGGCACTCCGGGACGGCCAGGCCGACGCAGCCCTGATCCTCCGGGACCGCACCGAAGGAGCCCATGGCCTGTGGGTCTACGCCCCGGAGGAACTGGTGTTTGCCGGCCCTGCAGAACTTCAGGACTGGCTCAGTGCCAACAGCCGGCTGTTGGACCTGGTGGACGTGCGCCACTGGAGGATCCATACAACCGGCCAGGAAGGACATTTCGACCAGGAGTTCTGGAAGCCGGTCTCCTGAAGATTTTCACATGATTTGCCGGAAATTCCCGGCCGTGCTACAATATACCCGGACGGTATGCAATGCAGCCGTACCAGATTTCTTTGAAAACCCTGAACGTCTGCCCCGATCCTGTGGACGGGGACGGATACACAAATATGAAGTCAAGGCCCCCTAAGGGGCCCTTTTTACCTGCCCTTCTCTGTGTATCCGGAGAAGGGTTTTGTGTTTGGAGGGAAAATATGGAACAGATGACCGCCCGGTCCTTCCGGGCACAGAAAAATGTGCGCCAGCTGACCATGCTGACCGCCTATGACGCCCTGTTTGCCTGCTGGCTGGACCGGGCGGGGGTGGACGCCATTCTGGTGGGGGATTCCCTGGGGCCGGTGATGCTGGGCTATCCGGATACCACCAGAGTGACCCTTCAGGATATGGAGCACCATGTCCGGGCAGCGGCCGCCGGGGTAAGCCGCAGTCTGCTGGTGGCAGATCTTCCCTTCCTGTCCGGGCACCTGGGGGTGCACCGGACAGTGGAGGATGCAGGCCGGCTGATCCGGGCGGGGGCCCGGGCGGTGAAACTGGAGGGGGGAGCCGGTCAGGTTCCCTCAGTGCAGGCCCTGACCGCTGCCGGAATCCCCGTGATGGGACACCTGGGGCTCACCCCCCAGTCCATTCATGTGCTGGGCTCCTACGGGGTCCGGGGCCGGGAGGATGAGGAGGCCGGGAAAATCCTGGAGGATGCCCTGGCCCTGGAGGAGGCAGGAGCCTTCTCCCTGGTGCTGGAATGCGTTCCGGACGTTCTGGCAGCCCGGGTCCGCCGGGAAACCGGGATCCCTGTTATTGGGATCGGATCGGGAACCGGTTGTGACGGGCAGGTGCTGGTTCTGTGGGATATGCTGGGACTCAATCCCGGCCACGTCCCTGGATTTGTCCGTCCCTGCGGCAACCTGGGGGACACACTGACCGGAGCGGTACAGGAATTTATGGACCGTACACACAAAGAGGGACACCTGAGGGAGGAAAACGATGAAAGTAATTGAAAACGTACAGGAACTGAGAAGAGTGACCCAAGACCTGAAGGCCTACGGGGTCCGGCTGGGATTCGTCCCCACCATGGGGGCACTCCATGAGGGCCATCTGAGCCTGGTCCGCCGGGCAGCACAGGAAAATGACCGGGTGGTGGTCAGCATCTATGTGAACCCCGCCCAGTTCGGACCGGGAGAGGATCTGGACCGGTATCCCCGGGACCTGGAGGGGGATCTGGAGAAACTTAAGGAAGCCGGAGCGGATCTGGTGTTCCTGCCGGACGATGCGATGATGTACCCTGAGGGATTTGCCACCTGGGTGGATCTGCCGGAACTGTCGGAAACCCTGTGCGGGGTCAGCCGGCCCGGGCATTTCCGGGGGGTGGCCACCGTGGTGGCCCGGCTTCTCAATATGGTGCAGCCGGACCGGATGTACCTGGGGCAAAAGGACGGACAGCAGGCGGTGATTCTCCGGAACATGGTGCGGGACCTGGCCTTCCCTGTGCGGGTGGTGGTATGCCCCACCGTCCGGGAAGACGACGGCCTGGCCATGAGTTCCCGGAACCGCTATCTGAGCCCTGGGGAAAGGGAGTCTGCCCTGGTGCTGAACCGTATTCTTGGCACGGCACAGGACCTCTTTTCCGCAGGGGTTACGGACCCGGAGGAGATTCTTTCCCGGCTCCGGGAGGAAATTTTCTCCACCCCCCATATGAAACTGATTTATCTGGAACTGGCGGATCCGCAGACCCTGAAGCCGGTGGACAGGATCCGGCCGGGAACCATGCTGGCAGTGGCTGCAATGGCGGGGGAAACCCGGCTTATCGACAACACCATTCTGGGGGAAGGGCCATGCTGAGGGAAATGATGACCGGAAAGATCCACCGGGCCACCGTTACCGGAGCGGATCTCAACTATGTGGGAAGCATCACTGTGGACAGCCGCCTGCTGAATCTGGCCGGCATCCTGGAGGGGCAGAAGGTACAGGTGGTCAACAACAACAACGGGGCCCGGTTCAGCACCTATGCCATCTCCGCCCCGGAGGGCTGCGGGGTGATCTGCCTCAACGGAGCGGCTGCCCGGCTGGTCCAGCCAGGCGACCAGGTGATCATCCTGGCCTACGGGCTGCTGGATGATGAGGAGTGCAGGAAGTATAAGCCACACATCGTGTTTGTGGACGGGAAGAACCGTCCCCTGGAGGAGAACCGGAAGGAGTAGCCATGCCGGAAAAACAATGGATGCTGGAGGAGATCCGGCGGATGAAGAAGGATATGAACGCCCTGATCCTGGCCCATTATTACCAGACCGGGGATGTCCAGGACCTGGCGGATGTGCTGGGGGACTCCCTGGATCTCAGCCGGAAGGCGGCGGACAGCAGTGCGGATGTGATCGTATTCTGCGGAGTGCAGTTTATGGGGGAGACCGCAAAGATTCTCTCCCCGGAAAAGACCATCCTGATGCCCCGGCCGGATGCCGGATGCCTTATGGCGGATATGGCAGGAGTGGAGGAGGCAGAGCGGCTGCGGCGGGAATATCCCGGGGCTGCCCTGGTGGCCTATGTGAATACCACCGCCGAAGTGAAGGCCCGGGTGGACTACTGCTGTACTTCCGCCAATGCCGTGAACCTCTGTCGTCAGATTCCGGAGCAGGAGATCGCTTTCCTGCCGGACAGGAATCTGGGACAGTTTGTGGCCTCCCAGGTTCCGGAGAAGACCTTTCATATGGCCGACGGTTTCTGCCCCACCCACCATTTTGTGGAGCCACAGGAGGTACATGAGGCCAGGGCCCGCTGGCCGGAGGCCGAGATTCTCGCCCATCCGGAGTGCACCCCGGAGGTGCTGGCCCTGGTGGACTTCGTCGGAAGCACCTCCCGGATTCTGGAGCGGGCCAGGGTGAGCCCTGCCCGCCAGCTGGTGATCTGCACGGAACGGGGAATTCTCCATCCCCTGAAGAAGGCCAGTCCGGAGAAGGAGTTTCTGGTTCTGTCGCCCCGGCTGATCTGCCCCAACATGAAGAAAAATGGGGTGGAGGACGTCTATCTGGCCCTGAAAAACCGCCAGTATGCCGTGGAGGTTCCGGAGGACATCCGGACCGCTGCATACAGAAGCCTGGAGCGGATGCTGGAGTACGCATAGAAAGAGGAGCAGCCATGGGGTATGACGTAATCATTGTGGGCGGTGGGATCGGGGGATCCTACGCCGCCCTGTCCCTGGATCCCTCCCTCAGCATCCTGATCCTCACCAAGGATGGGTTCGAGGAATCCAATACCTATCTGGCCCAGGGGGGGATCGCAGCGGTGGTGGATCCGGCGGACCGGCGCCGCTGGCATGTCCGGGACACCCTGACCGCCGGCGCCGGAATCTGCGATGTCCGGGCGGTGAAGACGGTGGTGGCCCTGGCGGAGGAGAACATCCATATTCTCCATGAGCTGGGGGTGGAATTCGACACCGAAAAGGGGACGTTTGCCCTGACCCGGGAAGGAGGCCACAGCCGGCATAGGATCCTGCACATCGACGGGGATGCTACCGGCCGGGGACTGGTGGAGGCCCTGGTGCCGGAAGTGCGCCGCCGCAGGAACATCATGGTGGAGCAGGGATTCTGTCTGGACCTTACCATGGAAAGGGACCGGGTTACCGGAGTCAGTCTGCTGACCCCGGACGGACGGATCTGCCGGCTGCCGGCTTCTGCGGTGGTTCTGGCCACGGGAGGCACCGGCCAGGTGTACCTGAACACCACCAATTCCCGCTGCGCCACCGGGGATGGCATTGCCATGGCCTCCCGGGCCGGAGCGGAGGTGATCCATATGGAATTCATCCAGTTTCATCCTACGGTGTTTCACGGGGATGGCCGGTCGGGATTTCTCATCTCTGAGGCGGTCCGGGGGGAAGGTGCGGTCCTGAGGAACCATTCCGGGGACCGGTTCATGGAAGGGCAGCATCCCCTGGGGGAACTGGCTCCCCGGGATATTGTTTCCCGGGCCATGGTGCGGGAGATGCGCCGGGAACACATGGACCATCTTTTTCTGGATGCCACCGGAATTGACCGGGAGCATCTTCTGAAACGGTTTCCCCACATCCATGCCCTTTGTCTGGAAAAGGGGTTTGATCTGGGCCGGGACCTGGTGCCGGTGGCCCCGGCCCAGCATTACTGCATCGGGGGAATCCGCACTGACACCCGGGGCCGCAGCAGCCTGCCGGGCCTCTACGCCTGCGGGGAAGCTTCCTGCACCGGGGTTCACGGGGCCAACCGGCTGGCCTCCAATTCCCTGCTGGAGGCAGTGGTGGTGGGGAAAAGGATTGCCGATGACATCAGCCGGAGGGTTGACCCCGGAAAGAATTCCGGGGAGGACTGCCGGACGGCGGATACGGCGGACACGGATACCAGCCTGATCCGCCGGGAACTGAAGGAGACCATGGAACGGTTTGCCGGGGTGGTGCGGACCCCAGGAGGCCTCAGACGGGCGGGAATGATCCTGGACGGTCTGGACGGGGCCCTGAACCGGATCCCCGGGGTTTCCCGGGAAAAAATGGAAACTGCCAATATGCTGATCACCGCCCGGCTGATCATCCGCCAGGCAATCGCCCGGCGGGAGAGCGTGGGCACCCATTATCTGCAGGAGGATGAATGAAATGGATGATTTTTCCCTGGATATGCTGATCGGGTCCTGGCTCCGGGAGGATATGCCCTGGGGGGACGTGACCACAGAGGCTCTGTTTTCCTCACCCCGGATGGCCGAAGGTGAGTTTCTGGTGCGTCAGGATGGGGTGCTGGCGGGAACCGCAGTGGCGGCCCGGGTCTTTACCCTCCTGGACGGGACCCTGGAGGTGGAATTTTTCCACAGGGACGGGGATGCGGTCCGGGCAGGCCAGACCATTGGCCGGGTCCGGGGGGACGTCCGGGGAATCCTGAAAGGGGAGCGTCTGGCCCTGAATCTTCTGGGACGGCTCTCCGGGATTGCCACCAGAACCCGGCAGTTTGTCCGGGAGACCGAAGGAACCGGAGCCCGGATCACCGATACCAGAAAGACCACCCCGGGACTGAGACAGCTGGAGAAGGAGGCGGTCCGGTCCGGAGGGGGCGTCTGCCACCGGATGAACCTGTCGGACGCCGTTATGATCAAGGACAACCACATCGCCGCTGCCGGAGGCATCCGCCCGGCGGTGGAGGCAGCCCGCCGGGCCGTCTCCCACACCACCATGATCGAGGTGGAGGCGGAGACCTTCTCCCAGGCGGCGGAGGCCATGGAGGCAGGGGCGGACATTGTGATGCTGGACCACATGGAACCCAGAGAGATGGCTTCTGTGGTGGAAGTCCGGCCGGAGGGCGTCCGGCTGGAGGCATCGGGAAACATCTCCCTGGACCGGGTCCGCCAGGTGGCCGGGAGCGGAGTGGACCTGATCAGTGT
>JAXGWN010000018.1:0-11479 GCA_040773285.1 Bacillota bacterium | reverse complement strand
CTATTCTGAGCCTGAATCTGGCAATTCTCAATATGCTGCCCATTCCCGCCCTGGATGGAGGGAAACTGGTGCTGGTCCTGGTGGAAAAAATCCGGGGAAAACGGCTTTCCCTGGAAAAAGAGGTGACCATCAATCTGGTGGGATTCGCCATACTGATCGGAATCATGCTGCTGGCCACGTACAATGATGTACTCAGTCTGTTCAGGTAGGTGATAATTATGCAAACCAGACAGAGCCGAAAAATTTTTCTGGGAAATGTTCCCGTGGGTGGTGGGTCCCCTGTGGTCATCCAGTCCATGACCAACACGGATACCCGGGATGTGGAGGCCACCGTCCGCCAGATTCTTACTCTGGAGGATGCCGGCTGCCAGGTGATCCGCTCGGCTGTGGTGGATGAAGAGGCGGCTGCTGCCCTGGAGGCCATTGTCCGGAGAATCCACATTCCCATGGTTGCTGACATCCACTTCGATTACCGCCTGGCCCTGAAGTCCATGGAAAGCGGAGTCCAGGGGATCCGGATCAACCCGGGGAACATCGGTGGTATCCGAAAACTGCGCCAGGTGGTGGAACTGGCTCAGGAACGGAACATTCCCATCCGGGTTGGGGTCAACGGGGGATCCCTGGAAAAGGAGATCCTGCACAAGCACGGGGGGCCCACACCGGAGGCCCTGGTGGAAAGTGCCATGGGTCATGTCAGTCTCATGGAGGAACTGGGATACGGAAATCTGAAAATATCCATTAAAAGTTCCAATGTGCCAACTTTCCTGAAAGCCAACCGCCTTCTGGCAAAAGTCTGTGATTATCCCATCCATCTGGGGGTTACGGAGGCCGGAGTGGGGCAGAATGCCGTGATCAAATCAGCCCTGGGTATTGGAACCCTGTTGGCAGAAGGCATCGGGGACACCATCCGGGTTTCCCTGACCGGGGATCCTCTGGAGGAGGTCCGGGTGGCCAGAAGCATTCTGGATTTTCTTGAACTTTCAGAAAAACCCGGCCCGGAACTGATCAGCTGTCCCACCTGCGGGCGGACGGAAATCGATCTGGAACATCTGGCCCGGTCGGTGGAAAAAATGTTGGAAAAGGTGGACCGTCCCATCCGGGTTGCCGTAATGGGATGCCCGGTCAACGGACCGGGGGAAGCCCGGGAAGCGGACCTGGGACTGGCCGGGGGAAAAGGCCAGGGCCTGATTTTTAAAAAAGGACAGATCGTCTCAAAAGTACCGGAGGAAGAGCTGCTGTCAGCGTTTGCCCGGGAACTGGAAGAATACATCAGAGAACTGGAGCAGGAGGTATAGTATGCGGGCATCAAAACTGCTGATTCCCACCCTGAAGGAAACCCCGGCGGATGCCGAGGTGATCAGCCATCAGTTGCTGGTCAGGGCGGGCATGGTAAAAAAACTGGCACAGGGTATCTACTCTTATCTTCCCCTGGGCTGGAGGGTTATGAAAAAAATCTCGGATATTGTCCGGGATGAAATGGACAGAAGCGGCTGCCAGGAAGTGATGCTTCCCATCATTCAGCCGGCGGAGCTGTGGGAGGAGTCAGGGCGCTGGCAGGTATACGGCCGGGAACTGATGCGGTTTCAGGACCGCCATGACAAGGACTACTGCCTGGGGCCGACCCATGAGGAGGTCATCACCGATCTGGTGCGGCGTGACGTCAGCAGTTATAAGCAGCTGCCTATGAATATTTATCAGATTCAGAACAAGTACCGGGACGAGCGCCGTCCCCGGTTCGGCCTGATCCGGGGACGGGAGTTCCTGATGAAGGACGGATATTCCTTTGACCGGGATGAGGAGGGTCTGGACGTTTCCTACCGGGAAATGTACGACGCCTACAAACGGGTTTTCAGCCGCTGTGGTCTGGAATCCCGGGCGGTGGAAGCCGACTCCGGAGCCATCGGAGGGACCAACACCCATGAATTCATGGTGATTGCGGATACCGGCGAGGCTGAAATCGTATACTGCAGTGACTGCGATTATTCCGCCAATACAGAGCGGGCCGTGGCACGGCCGGAACCGGCCTCCACGGAGGAGATGCTGCCGGTGGAGAAAGTTCATACACCGGACTGTAAAACCATTGAAGAGGTATGCCGCTTCCTGGGATCCGTCCCGGAGCGCTCCATCAAGGCGCTGCTGTACAGGGTAATCTATGAGGACCGGGAAGAGCATGTGGCCGCCTTTGTCCGGGGGGACAGAAACGGAAACGAAATCAAGATCCAGAATGCCCTGGGGGCTCTGGCTGTGGAGATGGATACCGATCCCGGTGTGCTGGAATCCCTGGGGATCCATCCCGGCTTCGTGGGTCCCATGGGCCTTACCGGAATCAGGATGCTGGTGGATGAGGAACTGACCCGGCTGCGGAATCTGGTGTGTGGGGCCAATGAACCGGATCATCACCTGAAGAATGTGAATTTTGGCCGGGACTGGCAGGGGGATCTGGTGGCCGATATCCGCCAGGTACAGGCTGGTGAGGGCTGTCCCCGCTGCCAGGGCACCCTGTCTTCCGCCCGGGGCATAGAGGTGGGACAGGTATTCAAACTTGGCACAAAATATTCCGAATCCATGGGAGCCATGTACCTGGATGAAAACGGGAAATCAAGGCCCATGGTGATGGGCTGCTACGGAATCGGAGTAAGCCGCACCATGGCAGCCTGCGTGGAACAGAACCATGATGATTTCGGGATCATCTGGCCTCCGGCCATCGCTCCCTTTGAGGTGTGCGTGGTGACTGCCAACCAGAAGGATGAGACCCAGAGAGATCTGGCGGAACAGGTATACGGTACCCTGCAGGAGGCAGGACTGGATGTGCTGCTGGACGATACGGCAGAACGGGCCGGAGTGAAGTTTGCCAATGCGGATCTGATCGGATATCCGGTGCGGATCACTGTAGGCAAAATGGCTGCGGAAGGAAAAGTGGAAATCAAAGTCCGCAGGACCGGACAGATGCAGGTATCGGAACTTCCGGGACTGGCGGAAACCATCCGGGCCCTGCTGAAAACACTGTAATATACCTGCGGGAAGGCTGGCGCTTTCCCGCATTGTTTTAAGGAAAGCAGGCATAGGAATGGAGCAGAAGCAACACCCGAGTCTGGAGAAGGCAGCCCTGCAGGCAGGCCTCTCCGGACCGGACCGGGACAGCATTGCCCGGGGAACCCTGGAAAAAGTATACTGCGCACCGGCCAGTGGTCTGGTGGATCTTTGCCTCCGGGCGGATCCGTTTCCGGCGGCAGAGGCCTGCCGGGCACTCTCGGAGGAACTGTGCCGGCAACTGGGCTGCAGCCGGCTGCGTCTGCTGCCATCCCTGACGGTTCAGGAACTGCCGGGTCTGTGGCCCCGGTACCAGGAGCACCTATTGGAACTGCTGGGAGAGATCAGTCTGATTCTCAAGGGCAGTGTATCGGGAATCCGGCTGGGAGACGATGGCCGGCTCAGACTGGTACTGAATGCCGCCTCCACCCTCAATTATCTGCAGAAAAAAGGTCTGACCGGTCCGGTGGAGTCGCTTTTTAACCGGCTTACAGGTGAGAAACAGACCCTGGGGTATGAGGTGGTGGAGGATGCAGGGTTTTCCCTGCAGATCCAGGAACTGGAGCATATCCGTCTCCGGCAGGTTCCCGAGACCCCGGAAGGAACGGCGGACCGGGTGGCCGAGACCCCGGTCCTTCTGGGAAAAGCCATATCCGGGGCGCCCATTCCTCTGGAGGAAATAACCGAGGAGGACAAATCGGTGGTATGCCAGGGCAGGATCAGTGGTCTGGAGATCCGGGAACTGCGCAGCGGAAGAGACCTGATCACCTTCCATCTTGTCAGCAAGGTCAGTGGAATCACGGTAAAGCTGTTTGTGGACGAAAAGACCCCTGATGTGGCCGGCCGGCTTAAAAACGGTCTGTTTGTCCGGATCCGGGGTGCTGTTCAGCAGGACCGCTATTCCCAGGAACTGACCCTGCTGGCCCGGGATATCTGCGGGGATAGCGAACCGGTCCGCACCGATGATGCGGAAGAAAAAAGAGTGGAACTGCATCTGCACACCCGGATGAGTGCTCTGGATGCCATGACGGATCTGGAAGAGGTTCTTCTGCGGGCGGCCGCCTGGGAGCACCCGGCAGTGGCCATAACGGATCATGGGGGGGTTCAGGCTTTTCCCTCCGCCTGGGGTCTGGTAAAAAAACATGGACTCGATCTGAAGATCATTTATGGGATGGAGGCCTATTTCGTCAATGATCTCCGGGAAAGCCAGCACCCCAAACGGCCGTATCACCTGATCATTCTGGTGAAGAACCAGGAGGGATTCCGCAATCTCTACAAGCTGGTAACCTCTTCCAATCTCAATCACTTCTACCGCCGCCCCAGAGTATTGGCCAGCGAACTGGCCCGGAGCCGGGAAGGGCTGATTCTGGGCAGCGCCTGTGAGGCCGGAGAGGTATTTCAGGGCCTGCTACAGGGGAAACCCCCGGAGGAGATGCAGGAAATTGTTTCCCTTTACGACTATCTGGAAATCCAGCCGGAGGGAAACAATGAATTTCTTCTGCGGGACGGGCTGGTGGCAGACCGGGAGGCACTGCGGGAACTGAACCGCCAGGTGATCCGCCTGGCTGAAACAGCCGGGAAACCGGTTGTGGCCACCTGCGATGTCCATTTTCTGGACCGGGAGGACGGCATCTACCGGGAGATCATTCAGAAAGGACAGGGATATTCGGACACCACCCAGTCACCTCTGTACTTCCGTACCACACAGGAGATGCTGAAGGAGTTTGCCTGGCTTGGAGAAGAAATGGCCTACCGGGTGGTGGTGACCAATACCCGGGAGATTGCCGCGTCGGTGGATCCGGACCTGGTGCCTGTGCAGACCCGTCTCCACACCCCAACCATTGAGGGGGCCGATGAGGAGATCCAGAACTCCTGCCGGAAGCGGGCCCGGGAACTGTACGGGGATCCTCTGCCGGAACCGGTGGAGAAACGGCTGGATAAGGAACTGAATTCCATAGTGACCCATGGGTTTTCCGTTCTCTACCTGATCGCCCAGAAACTGGTGAAAAAATCCAATGATGACGGTTATCTGGTGGGTTCACGGGGTTCAGTGGGCTCCTCTTTCGTGGCCACCCTGCTGGGAGTCACCGAGGTGAATCCTCTGGCTCCCCATTATCTCTGCCCTGAATGCCGCTACAGCCGGTTCCTCTCAGGAGCAGAAGTGGGCTGCGGGGCGGATCTTCCGGATCAGGTATGTCCCCGGTGCGGAGCAGTCCTGTTGAAGGATGGCCATGACATACCGTTTGAGACCTTCCTGGGATTCAACGGGGATAAGGTGCCGGATATCGATCTGAATTTTTCCGGAGAGTACCAGCCGGTGATTCATAAATATACAGAGACCCTGTTCGGGGCCTCCAACGTGTTTAAAGCAGGAACCATTGCCACGGTGGCCGACAAAACCGCTTTTGGCTTTGTAAGAAAATATCAGGAGGAGATGGGCAAAACCGCCTGCAGGACAGCGGAGACCCTGGCGCTGGCTGCCGGATGCACCGGAGTGAAAAGGACCACCGGACAGCATCCCGGAGGACTGATCGTTCTTCCTCAGGGGCTGGATGTCAATCTGTTCACCCCTCTGCAGAGACCGGCAGACGACGTAAACTCCGATATTGTCACCAGCCATTTTGATTACCACTCCATCGATGCTTCCCTGGTGAAACTGGACCTGCTGGGTCATGACGATCCCACAGTGATCCGGATGCTGGAGGATATTACCGGAGTGGATGCCCGGAAGATCCGTCTGGATGATCCGGAAACCCTGTCGCTGTTTTCCTCCGCGGAGGTTCTGAATCTGGATCCGGACATTCTGGATATGGAAGTGGGTTCTCTGGGTATTCCGGAATTCGGGACGAAGTTTGTGCGTCAGATGCTGACCGATACCAGGCCCCAGGCCTTTTCGGAACTGGTGAGAATTTCCGGATTTTCCCACGGAACCGATGTCTGGCTGAACAATGCCCAGGACCTGATCCGGTCAGGAACCGCCAGACTGGCAGAGGCCATCTCAACCCGGGATGACATCATGGTGTATCTGCTGCAGAAGGAGATGGAGCCACTGAGCGCTTTCCGGATCATGGAGGATGTCCGGAAAGGAAAGGGTCTGAAGCCGGAATATGAGGAGGCCATGCGGGCTGCCGGGGTGCCGGCCTGGTACATTGAGTCCTGCAGAAAGATCAAATACATGTTTCCCAAGGCCCATGCAGTGGCCTATGTCACCATGGCCTTCCGGATTGCCTGGTTCAAGGTGAACCATCCGGAGGCGTTCTACGCCGCCTATTTTACCGTCCGGGCCGATGAGTTTGATCTGGAGGTAGTGCTGAAGGGCCCGGGAGAGATCCGCAAGGCCCTGAAGACGATTGATGCCCTGCCCAGGCCCAGTGCCAGGGAAAAAAGCGTATACACCATTCTGGAACTGGCCCTGGAAATGTATGCCAGGGGAATCCGGATGCTGCCGCTGGATCTGGATAAGTCCCAGGCCACCCGGTTTGTGATCGGAAAGAAGACCCTGCTGCCTCCCTTCAACGCACTGGCAGGTCTGGGGGAGAAGGCAGCACGTGCCGTAGTGGACAGCCGGGAGGAAAAGCCTTTTGCCTCCGTGGACGATCTGCGGATCCGGGGAAGGCTGTCCACCACCCTGATGGATAAGCTGCGGGAGATGGGTGTCCTGGAGGGTCTGCCGGAAAGCGAACAGATGTCCCTGTTTGAGGCCATGGCCTGAAAAGGCTTGCAATTCCACCAGGGATATATTATAATCGCAAGTAGGATCAATTATGACTTAATGAAAGTGGGCCGTCGCCCACTTTTTATTTTGAACAGGGGAGGTGTTCATTTGAAATCGCATCAGATGGAGCTCCGGATGGAGGAGAGGTTCTCTTCCGGCCTGCAGGAAATGGGGTACCAGCTGCGGGATGTGGAGTGGGTAAAGGAGCATCAGGACTGGTATCTGAGGTTCTTTATTTCCAGTCCGGCAGGGATCGGAATAGATGACTGTGAGCGGGTTTCCCGACATATCGAGGAAATTCTGGATCAGGAGGAAAATTTTCCTCCGGAAGGATATACCCTGGAGGTGTCCTCCCCGGGTCTGGAGGCCCCTCTTAAGAAACCCTCCCATTGGGAAGAGGCTCTGGACCGGTATATCACCGTGAATCTTTACAGCAAGGTGGACGGAAAGAAACAGTACACCGGCTGGCTGCGGGAACTGGACGATGAGGAAATTGTCCTGGAGACCGGGGGAGACAGACGGACCTTTGAACGCAAAAAAATTGCCGGGGCTCACCTGGCAGTGGAATTTTAATTCATTCCGGAGGATAACATGAACAGAGATTTTATTTCAGCGCTGGAGGAAATCGAGAAGGAAAAAGGGGTGTCCGTGGATATTCTTTTGGAGGCCCTGGAGGCCGCCCTTATTTCCGCATACCGGAAAAACTTCAGCAGCCCGCAGAATGTGCGGGTAAACATCAATAAGGATACCGGTGAGATGCACGTCTACTCCCAGAAAAACGTGGTGGAAGAGGTTCTGGATCCCCGGATGGAGGTCTCCCTGGAGGAGGCACGCAGCCTGCATCCCGACTACGAACCGGGGGATGTGATCGAGGAAGAGGTGACTCCCCGGGATTTCGGCCGGATTGCCGCCCAGACCGCCAAGCAGGTGGTTGTGCAGAGAATCCGGGAAGCGGAACGGAATATTATTTACGATGAGTTTGTCAGCCGGGAGAGCGATGTCTTAAATGGTATCGTACAGCGGACAGAAAACGGAAACATCTTCATCGACTTTGGAAAGACTGAGGGGATGCTTCCCATTGCGGAACAGATTCCCTATGAGAATTACCGCAATGGGGACCGGATCAAGGTCTACATTGTGGAGGTCAAAAAAGCCAATAAGGGGCCGCAGATCATTATTTCCCGGACCCATCCGGGCCTGCTGAAACGGCTGTTTGAGCTGGAGGTGCCGGAGATTCATGACGGTACTGTGGAAATCAAAAGTGTTTCCCGGGAAGCCGGGGCCAGAAGCAAGATCGCGGTTCATTCCAACGATGAAAACGTGGATCCGGTGGGATCCTGTGTGGGACCCCGGGGAGCCCGGGTACAACGGATCGTGGATGAGCTGGGTGGAGAGAAAATTGACATTATTGCCTGGGATGAGGATCCCCGGGTCTTCGTGGCCAATGCCCTCTCTCCGGCCAAGGTGGTGGACATACTGGTGAACCAGGCGGAAAACAGTGCCCGGGTAATCGTTCCGGACAACCAGCTGTCCCTGGCCATCGGGAAAGAGGGGCAGAACGTGCGTCTGGCTGCGAAACTGACCGGCTGGAAAATTGACATCAAGAGTGAATCCCAGGCAGAGGAGCTGTACCGCCTGGAACAGGAGGCGGCAGTAACAGTGCCTGTGCCTGACCAGGAGGAACCGGAGGGCATGGAAGAACCCTACGGAGCGGATGAGATCCATGAAGACTAGAAAAATTCCCCAGAGATCCTGTGTGGGATGCCGGGTCACCCGGGACAAAAAAGATCTGATCCGGGTTGTCCGTACACCGGAGGGATCCATACAGCTGGATCCCAGGGGCAAACTGCCCGGACGGGGGGCCTATATCTGTCCGGATACAGAATGCCTGAAAAAGGCCATAAAGAATAAAAGTCTCAGCCGGGCTCTCAACGTGGACCCCGACGATGATCTTCTGGTGGAACTGTCAAACCAGGTTGTGGACTATGAAAAGAAATCCTAAAACCGACGCTCTGCTGGGTTTTGCGGCCAGAAGCCGGAATCTTGTATCCGGGGATAATTCCTGCCGGGCCAGACTCAGGTCAATCAGGCTGCTGATCCTGGCAGAGGATGCCAGCGAGGATGCACAGAATTATTTTAAGAACCATTTTCAGGGACCGGTTCTCCTGTACGGAGACCGGGACCATCTGGGACACCTGATCGGAAAATCCCCACGGATGGTTATTGGGATCACCGACAGGCAGTTTGCCCGGAGTATAGAGGAGTCTCTGCGTATGGAGACCTGAACACGGAGGTGCTTGTATGAACAACAAACGGATTTATGAGATTGCCAGAGAAATGAACACCAATCACAAAGAGGTGCTCTGGATTGCCGAAAAGCTGAACCTGGACGTAAAAAACCACATGAGCAGTGTGACAGAGACGGATGAGAAAAAGATCTATGCCTATGTGGAGGAAATGAAAAGCCGCAATGAGGCGGCCAGAAAAGCTCCGGCACGCCCGGTGGAGACTCCGGCCCCGGCGGAAAAAACGAAAAAAGAGGCCCCTGCCGCTCCGGCGGCAGACCGGCCTGCTGCCAGACCGGCGGCGGCACAGAACCGGCGCCCCGGGGACAGTAGTGCTCCCCGGAAGGACGGGAATAAAAAGCCGGCACCCCGGAACACCCAGGGAACCCAGGGAGCCAGACCGGCTGCAGGGGCCCCGGCGGCAAAGGCCAAGGAGGCTCCCCCTGCCGGGAAAAACCGTCCTCCCAGAAACCGGGATAAGAAACCCGGAGACGACCGCCCGGTCCGCCGGGACAGCAAGGACAGCCGGGATAACCGCAACGGCAAGCGGGGCAACGACCGGAATTTCCGGGGTAAGGGGAAACGGGGCAGACAGGCGCCGGCTCCGCAACCGGAACCCAACATTAAGAAAGTGGTGATCGGCGAGGATATAGCCATCAAGGACCTGGCCATGAAGATCAGTCGTACCGCCGCCGATCTGATCGGAAAACTTTTCCGCATGGGTGTGGTGGCCACCATCAATGAAGTGGTCGATTTTGATACCGCTTCTCTTCTGATGGACGAATACGGCATTGAGGTGGAATTCAAATCCAACAAGCGGGAAACGGTGATCTGCACCGCAGACGACGAGGCAGAGGACCTGAAGGCCCGTCCCCCCATTATTACCGTAATGGGACACGTGGACCACGGCAAGACCTCCCTGCTGGATGCCATCCGCTCCAGCCGGGTGACCGACACGGAAGCAGGAGGAATCACCCAGCATATAGGAGCCTACCAGGTGGAGCATAAAGGCAGCCGGCTGACCTTTATTGATACTCCGGGACACGCAGCTTTCACCTCCATGAGAGCCCGGGGCGCCCAGGTGACCGACATTGCCATTCTGGTGGTGGCCGCCGATGACGGGGTAATGCCCCAGACCATAGAAGCCATCAATCATGCCCGGGCAGCCGGTGTTCCCATCATTGTGGCTGTCAACAAAATGGACAAGGAAGGGGCCAACCCGGACCGGATCAAACAGCAGCTGACCGAATACGATCTGGTTTCCGAGGACTGGGGAGGCGATACCATTTTCTGCCCAGTGTCTGCCATCAAGCGGGAAGGCATCGACAATCTTCTGGAGATGATCCTGCTGGTATCCGAACTGCAGGAACTGAAGGCCAACCCGGCCCGTCTGGCAGAAGGCTTTGTGATTGAGGCGGAACTGGACAAAGGAAGAGGACCGGTGGCCACCCTGCTGGTTAAACGGGGGACCCTGCGGGTGGGAGACGTGGTGGTGTCCGGTGAAACCATGGGAAAAGTCCGGGCCATGAACGATGAGCGGGGCAAACGGCTGAAATCCGCAGGTCCGTCCACTCCGGTGGAGGTGATCGGATTCAGTTCGGTTCCCAATGCCGGAGACATCTTCCAGTGTGTGGAAGAGGAAAAATACGGCAAGGATATTGTGGAGCAGCGCTGCATTGTGAAGAAGGAAGAGACTGTACAGAAAAGCCGCAAGGTGAACCTGGAGGATCTGTTCCGGGATATGGGCGCCGATGAGAAGAAGGAACTGAACCTGATCGTCAAAGGGGACGTGCAGGGAAGCGTGGAGGCACTCAGCCAGTCCCTGCAGAATCTGAACACCGATGAGGTGAAGGTGAACATCATCCACAACGGCGTGGGTGCAATTACAGAGACCGACGTGATTCTGGCGTCCGCCTCCAGCGGCATCATCATCGGATTCAACGTGCGTCCGGACAACAATGCCAAGCAGGCTGCCGCCCGGGAAGAAGTGGATATCCGTACCTACCGGATCATCTACGAGGCCATCGACAGCGTACGGGCAGCCATGAGCGGACTGCTGGATCCCGATATCCGGGAAGTGGAACTGGGTACCGCCGAGGTGCGCAGCACCTTCAAGGTTCCAAAGGCCGGAACCATCGCAGGCTGTTATGTTACCGACGGGAAGATCACCAACTCCGCCAAGGTCCGTATTGTCAGAAATGGTGTGGTAGTATTCGAGGGAAATACCACCAGCCTGAAGCGCTTCAAGGACGATGTCCGGGAAGTGGCTGCCGGGTATGAGTGCGGGATCGGGTTTGAGAAATTCAATGATCTGAAGGAAGGCGACGTCATCGAGGCATACGTGCTGGAGAAAGTCGCCCGGAAGCTATAGTAAGGATGTGATTTGAGTGAGTGAACAGAGAGCAAGAAGAGTCTCCGAGGAGATGAAAAAGGAAATATCCGATATCCT
>JAXGWN010000017.1:0-11493 GCA_040773285.1 Bacillota bacterium | reverse complement strand
CGGGTGATCCCCCACCATCCAGCTGGACGGTATATCCAGATCAAATTCCCGGGCCGCTTCCAGAAAAAACCGGGGGGAGGGTTTCCGGCAGTCACAGCCGTCTGCAGCCTGGTGAGGGCAACAGTACAGTTTCCCCACAGAAATTCCTGCTTCCTCCAGCAGTTCCACCACCCGGCGGTTCACTGACTGCGCCTCCTCCAAAGAGATGAGTCCCTTGCCGACTCCCTCCTGATTGGTCACGATAAACAGTTCGTACTGACCGGTCACTTTCTTAAGGGCCGGAACCACAAAGGGATACAGCCGGACCCGGTCCGGGTCCCCGATGTACCCCATATCCTCCATAAGAACACCGTCCCGGTCAAGAAATATGGCCTTCCTCATCTTTTTTTCTCCCTTCCAGCCGGCAGCCAGCCGGGCTTTTTCCTCCCGGGGAAGTTTCCGCAGCCGGTATTCCCGCCGCAGGGCGGCGCTGCGGTCCTCCATTTCCTCCAGATACACCAGTTTCACCAGTCTCCGGCTTCTGGTATAGCGGGCTCCCCGCCCAAGATTGTGCATCCGGACCCTCCGGTCCGGATCTGTGGTCCAGCCGGTATAAAAAGTCCCATCGCCACACTGCAGCAGATACACCCAGGCCCGGCTCACCGGAAGCCCTCCAGCAGCCCTATGGCGGTGCGGAAGGCCAGCTGGGGATAGTCCTGCTGGTTCACCGTGCCGGTGACCAGCAGGCCCAGGTCCTCCACATGAAAGGCCAGGGAACCGGTGGAGCCGCAGTGCCCGTTGAAATCAGGGACCCTTCCAAACGGGGACAGAATCCTGGGGGTATAAAACTGCTGGATTCCCAGACCATATCGGAAAGGGAAAAAGATGTTTTTCCAGTCCATCAGGGAGTAGAGATCCCCGGCCGGCCAGAAGGCCCCCTGGAAAAAGGCCCGCAGAAACCGGGCCAGATCCCCGGCCGTGGAAACAATGTCGTTTTCCGTGGAACTGAGATATTTTCCCACATCCCGTATCTCCCGGCGGTAACGGGGCAGCACAAAATCCCGGTCCCCGGGATCCCGGATTACCCGGGTATCGTTCATATCAAGTTCCCGGAACAGCTCTGTGAGCACCTCAGGCACCGGACGGTTTTCCAGTTTCCGGATCACCAGATTCAGCAGCTGGTGACCGGTATCCCCGTACCGGGCCCTGCCCGGGGCACCAGGAGGGAAATGAGCCGGCAGACTGAGAACCCGCTCCAGCACCTCACCGGTGCTCCAGCTGCGGTCCATTCCCAGTTCCAGTTCCTTCATACCGGAAATCTTTCCGGCCGGCCGGTCACTGAGATAACAGGGAAGCCCTGAGGTCATGGACAGCAGATGCCTCAGAGTGATCCTTCCGGTATAATCCACCCCTCTATAACGGTGGAGCCCCTGTGGAATCTCTCCGGGACATACTCCGGTCAGGGTTTCCTCCAGGGAAATACGTCCGTCCCGGACCGCCCTCAGCACCAGTGCCGACAGAAATATTTTATTGATGCTGGCAATGTACCAGCGGCTCTCCGGAGTCATTTCTCCGCAGGAGGCAGTCCATGCCTGTGTTCCATCCAGTGTTTCCAGGCGGAATACCGCTCCGGCCACCCGGGGATTCCTGTCCAGTTTTTTAAGAATGCGGTTCATGTTTTCCTGTATCCGGTCCATAGGCACCTCCTGATTTCTATTGTATCATTGTAGCCCACTTACCCCGGGTCCGGGAACCAAAAAAGCCGGTCTCCCGGCTTTTTTGATGCTACTTACCCTCCTGAAGGCCTTCCGGTCGGATATGCCGCAGAAATTCCCACAGAAAATATACCACCAGCACACTGAACATGGGAAATACCACCAGTTCCCCGACAGACATTGCCACTGCGGCTGCGGCCTGGGCGGCAATCATGGCGGACAGGGCCAGCCCCATGGTAAATCCCTTCACCAGCATCACCGCACTGAGAAGATACCCCCAGGGCTTCCTGCGGATCAGAAGAACCCCTCCCAGACAGGCAGCAGGCACCACAAACCCCAGATCCAGTCCCTGGATCACCAGGGTGGTGTAATGGTCGAGCCCCTGGGGCGGCACTCCCCCCATCAGGGACGCAAGAATCTTCCCGGTCCACAGAAGCCCCACCGCCGCACCAAAGAAGATCAGGAAGCCCCCCAGCCGTTTCACCGGCATCCGGGGGTCCGCCCTCCGGGCCACCTGGCCGGGGGAAATATCCCCCATTACCAGCAGAAAGGCAAAAAAGGATAGGCTCATCAGGGCCACATAGAGAAGAAACAGGGGATTGTACATCCACAGAAACACATAGGACACATAGGTATAGAGAAAATATCCCAGGGTGCCGGCCAGCAGAAGAGCCCCCCGGAGGCTCCCCTTCCGGTACAGAACCAGGGACAAAGCCAGAAGCGGTATGCCCGCTCCCAGGGTGACCGCTTCCTGGGCCAGTCCCTGGGCGGCCACGGACAGGGAATCTTCCTGGTAGAGCCCCCGGCCCCACAGGGTGACCGGTTCTCCCCGGAACCCTTCAATCTCCCTGAGTCCTGGGCCACCCCGGGTCAGAAGTCCGGTCAGGGTGGCCGCCAGGGCCAGGATAAGGATCAGGACCGTCAGGAATGTTATGGTCTTTTTCATTCTAATTCCCCCGCTTTTCCAGGGCGTTTTCCACTGCCTGAAGATATCTGTTGCAGGTTACAGTGGCTCCGGTTACCGCTTCCACCCGGGTATCATTTTTCTCCACCACCCGGGCAAACAGTTCCCTGGATACAGGGTCCCGGGAAAACATCACGTCCTCAAGGATCCGGATCCCGGAAATTTTCCCCTGCCGCACGGTCACTTCCAGCCGGTTTTCCCAGCGCCCGGGCCCTCCACTGCCCTCGTAAACTCCGTCTTCCAACTGACTCTCAAGCCCCCGGGGACCTGCCTCCAGGGCTTCATCCAGTCCCCGGGTCAGCCAGAAAATTCCTCCGGCCATACTGATCACCAGAGCCAGAAATACGATACCCATTGCTTTCAGAATTCTGTGCATACAAACAACCTTTTCCTTTCCCTTACAATACTTCCGCGTCTTTTGCCCATAGCGGCAGGCTCCGGCAGAAATCCTCCATCAGCTGTTCCCGGTGTTCTTCCGGTATGTCCGGTTCCTGGATCAGGCGGATGGTAAGGCCCACGGCTGCAGATACCATCAGCTGGGTGATCCGCAGAATCTCCTCCGGGCTCCTTCTTCCCCTGTCGATTTCCCGGAGGGTTGCGATGAGAATTCTCATGGCAGGTTTTTCTGCGGCTGCCGGATCCAGCACCGCAGTGAACTGCCGGCTGCCGGCGTCCCGGCTGGTATGGGCCGCCAGGTAGAGATCCGGATACTGAAGGGCTGCCCGGATATAGGCATCCATCAGGGCAGGCAGACGTTTTATGGCTGAGGGTTCCTCCGCCGCCCGGGCCACCGCTTCTCCGATCCGCCGGAAACCCTGTTCCAGCAGGTGGCGCACCAGATCCTCCCGGTCCTTATAGTAATGATAGATAATGGCCGGGGAATACCCGATCCTGCCAGCCAGCGTCCTTATGGACAGCCCGGCCAGGCCTTTTTCGCCCACCAGCTGTTCTGCTGCCTCCAGTATGTTTTTCTTCATTATCATCCCGTCGGGCTGACGTCTTACTGAGCGCTCCATGATCCCTCCTATTAAACATCGTTTAATAACTCCCTAAAAAATATACCCTTACAGTTTTTCTGTCAAGGGTATATCTCCCGCCCGGATGGTACAGGCGGGTCAGGACCATTCGGGTCATCCGGGATGGTATCACTTTCAAATCGCTCCTCATCCCGCCAGGCAAAACCGAAATACCGGGCGGCACCCCCTTCTTCCACCTGGAATACCCCCTGCAATGACTTTTCACGGAAAATGAGCGTGCCCGAGACCCCAAACACCTCATCGGCCTTGGCATCCATGGGCACCCCAGCGGCGGCCAGTATCTCCTGAACGGTTCCGCTACTGCTCCCTTTGAACCATACCGATGAAGCACCCATTGGTTTTGTTCCGTAATCCCTCCAGCTCCCTCTTCCGGAACATAACACCCTTGTATAGATGACGTCCCTGCTATAAGATAAACAGAAAAGTAATGGGGGGCTCTATATGGCACATGTGGACGTGAATCTTCCGGCGCCGGATTTTACCCTGCCGGATTTCCGGGGAAACAGTTTTTCTCTGTCTCAGCACAAAGGGGAAAAGCGGATTCTTCTGGTACTGAACCGGGGCTTTGTGTGACCGTTCTGCCAGAGGCATATGGCGCAGTTGCGCCTTGATTTCGAAGAGTTTGAAAAGCGGGACACCCTGGTGGTGGCCATTGGCCCGGAAAAGGCAGAAGCCTTCCGGAAATACTGGGAGAAAAACGACCTTCCCTTCATCGGGCTTCCCGACGAAAAACACTCCGTACTGAAACTGTACGGTCAGCAGGTGAAACTCTTTAAGCTGGGGCGGATGCCCGCCCAGATGATTGTGGACCGGCAGGGCATCCTGCGCTACGTCCACTATGGCCACTCCATGGAGGATATCCCGGAAAACCGGGAACTGCTGGAACTGCTGGACGGTCTTCAGGACTGATTCAGAGAGGGAACGAAATACCAATGACTTTCAGGAACCATAACATTGTGGCCTTTCTGGCCAGCCAGAACATTTCCCTTTTTGGCTCCATGCTGGTTCAGTATGCCATCATGTGGCATATTACCCTGACCACCGGATCCGGTCTCATGATGACCATCTCCATCCTGTGCGGATTTCTTCCCACTCTGCTGGTAAGTCCGTTTGCCGGGGTCTGGGCGGACCGCTACGACCGGAAACGGATTATCATTCTGGCGGATTTGCTCACGGCGGCCTCCACCCTGATCCTGGCCGTTGTGTATCTGCTGGGATACCGTCATATCGGATTTCTGTATGGAGCCCTTCTGGTCCGCTCCCTGGGAAACGGCATTCAGACCCCCACCATTGGGGCAGTGCTTCCCTCCCTGGTTCCCCAGGAGCAGCTGACCCGGATCAATGGGATCAACAGTTCCCTGCAGGCCCTGGTGACCCTTCTGTCCCCCATGCTGGGTGGAGTGCTGCTGACGCTCTGGGATCTGCCACAGATTTTCCTGATCGATGTGGCCACGGCAGCCCTTGCCATACTTCTTCTGGTATTTTTCCTTCATATTCCGTCTCAGGCTCCAAAGGACGGATCCCCTGCCACCGACTATCTTGAGGATATGAAGCTGGGACTTACGTACATACGCCGGGAGGCCTTTATCCGGACCATTTTCCTGTATTGCGCCCTGTATTTCATATTGGTGTCCCCCATGGCGTTTCTTACCCCCCTGCAGGTAACCCGCAGTTTCGGCCCCGATGTCTGGCGCCTGACTGCCATTGAAGTCTTTTTTTCCGGCGGCATGATGCTGGGAGGGCTGCTGATCGCAGCCTGGGGAGGCTTCTCCAACCGGTCCCACACCATGGGACTGGCCTATCTGGTGGTGGCAGTCTGTGGAGCCGGTCTGGGGCTTACCGGGTCATTTCACCTGTACCTGTCCCTGATGGCCCTTACCGGACTGGCGATGCCCCTATTCAACACACCCTTCACCGTACTGATCCAGGAAAAAACGGATCCGGATTATCTGGGTCGGGTGTTCGGAGTGCTGGGGATGATTTCCAGTTCCGTGATGCCTCTGTCCATGCTGTTTTTTGGCCCTCTGGCCGACCGGGTTCCCATAGAAAGCATCCTGGTGATCTCCGGCATCCTGATGTTTTTCCAGGGACTGCATCTTCTGCGGAACCGCACTCTCCTGAAAGCCGGGGCACCCCTGAAACCGGATCTCCCGGAAACTGCCTTGCCCTGAAGAGGTTCCTGACACGTGAAAATATAAGACCCCCCCTGCCGGGCAGGCTATCTGCTGTCCGGCAGGGGGGTCTGTTTTCAATATTCTGTTCGGGCCCTGCCCCATTTCCAGATCCGTTTCTCAGGAAGCAGACAGTTTCTCCAAAGCCTGCTGCTGATCGGAAACAAAGAAGATATGGCTGCCCCGGTTGCTTTCCCGTATAAAGGCCTGCAGGCTGCGGCTGGTTACTCCGGAGAAATCTCCCACCACGGCCAGTTTCATCCGGTAGTTCATAAATTTCTGCAGAATCTCCCCGGCCATTCCGGTGCGCAGATCAAAGAAGTCCTCCGCAATGTGCCGCCGTTCCAGTACGATTCTGCTGGCCCCGCTGCCATAATATACGTCTGTCATCAGGTCCAGGGCCGACTGTACATCAGTGATCAGGAGTTCTTCCCCGGATATGAGGGCGATTTCCTGATTGTTTTCCTGTAGTATTCTGATATCCATATCCATGATTCTCCCTGCTCCAAGTGAAAAAAGATACTTTCCTTTAAGTATAGTACATCCTTTTCACAGATAACGCTATCTGTTCAGACAAGCCGCTGATACGTAGAGGTTTCAACAGAAGAACGAGAACGGTTTTCCCCGGCACTTTTTGCGGGAAACGACAAAGAACTCCGGACAGCGAACCATCCGGAGTCAGTTTCACGCATGCATTTTGCCTCATGTCCATTTAATCGGGAAAAAGCACCCGGAATTTTCCGTACCCCCGCTCTTCCAGCTGATCCAGCGGTATAAAATCCAGGGCTCCGCTGTTGATGCAGTATCTGAGCCCTCCCTCGGAGGATGGCCCATCGTAGAACAGGTGTCCCAGATGGCTGTCTCCTGAGCGGCTGCGGACCTCGATCCGCTGCATTCCTGCGGAACTGTCTCCGTGGTAGGTGATCACGTCCCACTGGATAGGCCGGGTAAATGAGGGCCATCCGGAACCGGAGTCATACTTGTTCCGGGAACTGAACAACGGTTCTCCAGTGGCCAGGTCCACATAAAGGCCTTCCTCTTTGTTGTCCCAGTAGCGGTTCTGGAAGGCATATTCCGTATCGCTGTTGCGGATGATGCTGTACTGTTCCGGGGTCAGCCTGGCCTTCAGTTCCTCATCTGTGGGTCTGGGATAGGAAGAGGCCAGCACCTGAGGTTTTTCCCGGGGAATGTCACTGAGAGATATATGGCAGTATCCTCCCGGATTCACCGTCAGGTAATCCTGGTGATAATCCTCGGCATCAATAAAGTGGGCAAGGGACTCCACCTCAGTGACAATGGGGGAAGAATGCTTTTCCTGTTCTTTTTCCAGGACCTGTCGGATCACCGGCAGAACACTTTCATCCTTATAGTAGATGCCGGTGCGGTACTGGGTTCCCCGGTCGTTTCTCTGCCGGTTGAGAACGGTGGGGTCAATAATCCCGAAGAAGTATCCCAGCAGTTCCTCCAGGGGAAGCAGTTCAGGATCGTAGACCACGTAGACTGCCTCTGCATGCCCGGTGCGGCCGATGTCCTGGTATCCGGTTTCTTCGGTGGTTCCATTGGCATATCCCACCCTGGTGTATTCAACTCCCAGCATCCGGCTGAAATAGGCCTCCACACCCCAGAAACAGCCCCCGGCCAGCCAGATTTCCCCATAACGGCTGCCGGCATAGTCCGGAGCGATTCTCATGGTTTTTTCCCCGGCTGCCGGCTCCTCCCGGTTCCGGGACAGAAACGGCAGCCCGGCAAACAGCGCCGCCAGAGCCAGCAGAAAAAGAATAAGCAGTTTTCCCATAGTTTTTTTCATTTCAGGATTCCTCTCTGCGGATAGTTCGCAGTGGTGTTGTTCCGGAAAACCGGAAAAACAGCATATGGATAAGAGCAGCAGGAACAATGACCAGAACAGCCAGCGCCTGCAGAAGGTCCCGTGGTGGAAAACTCCTTGCGTCCCGGATCCCTTTCAGCCGTCCCAGAAGCAGTGACCATGGAATTACCAAAGCGTTTTATCCGGACAGCCCCCAGCTTTCCTGCGGAACCGGTGTCCCCGTACTCCGCAGTCAGGGTTTGCAGGACTTCTTTACTTATGGCCCCTCCGGTATCGGCATAGTGTCCGGCAAACAGAACCGCCTTCAGGTCCTTATCCGGAACTTCTGCGTCCTCACCCTGCAGCAGGTTGTGGATTTCCCCGGAATCCATCCCCTTTTCCAGAGCCATTCTGGAATGGGCCTGTGAACACAGGGGGCACTGATTCACGCCTGTAACGGCCAGCATGGTCCGCTCCATCCGGTCTTCCGGTATGGCACCTTCATTCCAGGTGGTTTTCAGCCAGTCCGTGCTGATAAGAGCCAGAAATACTTGAGGCACCTTTCCTGGAAAGATAACACCGGTTTCTTTGTTACGATTCTCCTGTTCCCCCGCTTTGTTTTAATTTCATTTTAATCCTAATAACATCCGAATGCCACTGCCTGGAGCTTTTCCGCAAAAAAATATCGGGCAGTACTCATCAGAAAGTGATGCTCCTTTGCAGGGAAGCAGGTGGGTTATGCGGCCACAATTAATAATCACGGGATACTGCAAAGATCTTCCTGCCCTCAGATCTGCTCAGTTCATGAAAGCGGAATCAGACCATGCGGTAACCGGGGTTCCTGTCACCCCGGCTATGATCCGGATAAATATACTCCAGGGCAACTGAACCCAGTATGTAGGGCAACAGATTAAAGGCCAGGAACCGGATAAGAAACAGATCGGTGATTCCAAAGATTCCATGTATTGGATTAAGAATCTGGGATGCTGTCATAAGAGCAGTATGAAATCCTATTGGCACCCACACATTTCCCGATCTGGCCCTGAGGTAGCCCATCATCAGACCGAATCCCGGAATAAACATTATCTGTTCCATGGAATACATCGCACCGATAAGGAATGCGAAAACTGAAAAAATTACTGCCTGCACGATTACTGCCTGCCAGCGGGAGAGTTTGAGATTCAGATGACTGTAGATATATCCTCTCACTATAATTTCTTCCGGAAATGCTTCCATCAGAAATACTGTTGCAAACAGCATTCCTGCACTGAGCATAAAATTGCCGGTACCTGTGGCCAGGGTAATTTCCGCACGGCCGGTAACCCGCAGAAGCAGAAGGCCTAATAAAGCAGGAACAGTCCATATTGCGACTCCTGTAAAAAACGATATGGCATCCGTTCGTAGCCCCTGAGAGCCTATTTGTCTCCAGGATATTTTATCCGTTCCGAGAGCGATCCGGATCATTAAGTAACTCAACGATGCCATCAGGAAGGCCATCAGGAAATGAACCGTCCGGTCATACTCATTCCCGGACACAATCCCGTCCAGATATATTACAAATCTCCATAGAATAACTGATAGTACTGCAACTGTGCCTGTCCGTATCACAATCTGACCTGGCTGCATCTTCTTATTCCACCTTTCAGTTCAATTTGTGTCTGTCCTGGATACCCCACCCGTCCTTCCCGGACTGCTCGGAACTAAAAACAGAGGCCCCGGATTATGGGGGTCTCTGTTTTCAGTTTTCCCGGCCTTCAGTTTTTCTCAACCACCGGCAGCCAGACCTGGGACCGGTAATCCGGGGACCCCTGGTCGCCCTCAAAGTAAACTTCGATGTCCGGAGCATTGGCGTATTCATAGCCGGAGGAGGGCAGCCATTCCGTGATGATCCGTTTCTGCAGGGTCTGTATAGCCTCTGGCATGGGACCCTGGCATTCAAAGATTGCCCAGGTGGCTGCCGGGACCGGATAGGTCTCCAGTCCGGGGCCGGGCTCCCGGCCTGTGGCCACAGCAATCAGGTAATCAAAGGTTTCCCCTTCCATACAGGCACTGATCCCCAGCAGACCGGCCGGCTCTGTACCGTCCATAAGAGAGAGAATTTCCGGAATTTTTCCCTCCCTTACGGTTTTCTGCCAGAACTCCGGCACCAGCTGAAAACTCTCCTCCACACTGACCGGGAAGGTTTCCCGCACTCCTGCCACCTGGAAGGCATCCCGTTTTTCAATTCTGTAGTTCATTTCCACATCTCCTCTGACCATGATAGTGAAGTGGATGCGGGGATGCGCCTTGAGATTGGCACCTGGTTTCCTGGCCTCAGCCGGGGAGATCCCGTGTACTCCCCGGAAAGCCCGGTTAAAGGCCGTGGGAGAACTGTACCCAAAGCGAAGCCCTGTGTCCAGAACGGTCTGTTCCCCGCTCTGCAGCCGGGCTGCAGCCAGGGTCATCCGCCTCTGACGTATGTACCTGGACAGAGGCACGTCCGCGATATGGGAGAAAATTCTCTGGAAGTGAAAGACGGAGCAGCAGGCAATTCTGGCCGCCTCCTCCAGACTTATCTCTTCTTCCAGATTCTCTTCTATGTAGTCCACTGCCCTGTTGAATCTTTCCAGCCATTCCACAGCATCACTTCCTGTCTTCAGTCTAGAGGGTTCCGTAAATCCGGTCCTCTCATTTTCTGTCCTTTTCGGAGAGCATCCCCCGGGATCCTTCTGCTATAGAAAATATTGCAGCCAGGGCCCGAGCGGATGGCCGGGCCCGGATCCTTCGTTCTCTCCACCCCTTTGCTGTGCCGCACCGGTAATCCCAGGCCATCTGTAAGAACCGCACCATCCATTGTTTCTGATGGTGATCTGTATTGTGTCCGTTATTTCCGGAACTGTATTCACAAGACTGGGCCAGGGCCCCCATCGCAGACCTGAAGTTACAGTATTACCCGGCACTGCGGGACATTCTGTTGCCCGGATTCCCTATTCTTCGCCGGGCTCCTCTTCTTCCCCATCCAGCAGAATCTCATAGAGTTCCTCCGGTGTCAGCAGTTCACCGTCCTCCAGCCGGTGAAGCGCTGTTGTGGCCAGGAAACTCATCAGTTCTTCCATATCATCCATCGGGTCCCACATATTCAGCACTCCTTCTCTTCCGCCCCCAGGAGATCAAGACCGCACTGCAGATCCGAATCCTGAAAGCCCCACTTCTGAACATTAACCGGACAGAATTCCCACTTGGAGGTCTATCCCTGCAATTCAGAAGTGCTTTGCTGCGTTGTCCCATCCCATGAACTATCCGGAACTCTTGAATATTGTCTTCTCCCGGGTGCCTGAGTTCGCGATGATTCAATCGTCCAGTTAGTACCGTGTCAGATTTTTGTTATGTACTCGTATAGGTCCTCCCGTACTGGCGTCTTCAATTGATATTGAATCTCCACAGCAGTTGAGTTAGTACCTTTCATAACAAATTCTTTCAGATCACCAACTGCATTCATTCTCCCCAAATAATAAAATTCCTTAGATGTCATATCATCCTTGTTTTTGCGAACAAAGAGTTCCATTCGAACTCCCAGTTCTTTTGCGTTAAAGGCGGTTACCACATCCGGGGATGACTTTTTTCGTTTTGATTTTGATATGGCAACCAAATGGGTTGGTGACAAAAACCGATCCTCATAATTAATCGTGTCATGCACGTCGTCCGCCTTATTGTAGTTGATGAAAATTGGATACGTCTTTGATTTATCATCATATTTATAGCCTCCAATGTTCTGAGGAACCTCCGCTTTCTCCCATTCCAATAACCTGCATACATCTTCATAGGTATATTTCTGATATAGGTG
>JAXGWN010000016.1:0-11794 GCA_040773285.1 Bacillota bacterium | reverse complement strand
TGACAATCCCTCCGAGGCCTATGGTCAGGAGGAGGGTGCTGACAAAGGCGGAGGTGAGAAAATCCGCCAGAACGTCCCGGGTGTTCTTGGAGGAACGTCCCAGAACCTGGAAGTCCATGTCCTCCAGGAAACTGTCAAAATTGGTGTATACCCCGTCGGTCATCCCCAGTTCCAGAGCCTCTCCTGCAGTCAGGGTCAGAAGTTTTCCCTTTTCCACCAGCCCCTCTATGGCGATGTCCCCATCGGCCATGGCTCTGGCAATCCGGGGGTCCCGGCCATTTTTCTCCGCCTCGGCCGCCAGGGCGGCAGACCAGGCAGATACCGTCTTCTCGTCCGCCTTCTCTTCGCCTACCCGGGGCTCTGCAGCCCCGATTACCGAAGATCCGGTCATGTAGTATTCTTCGGCCGAAAAAGCCAGCAGGGCCCCGGCCGAATACGCTCCCCCGTCCACCAGTGCGGTGGTGGGGAACGACCCAATGGTGGAGGCCATGGTCATGGCGGAGTCGATGCGGCCTCCCGGAGTATTGATGGTCAGCAGCACCCGCTCCGCTCCGGAGTTTCTTGCGTCTCCGTAAGCTTCACTGAGCCAGACCGCCTGGCTGGGGGAAATTTCCCCTTCCAGCCGGATCTGCCAGACGCCGGCAGCAAGCGCTGCCGGAACAGCAGTTCCCAGAACGAGAACGCACACCAGTATGGCAATCCAGATCCGTTTCATCAAAATCCCCCCAGATGTGTAAAAGACTGGTATCAGATACCAGTCTCCACTTTCAGCACAATTACTTCCATTTGCGCTTACGCGCAGCTTCGGATTTCTTTTTTCTTTTCACGCTGGGCTTCTCATAGTGCTCTCTTTTTCTGACTTCAGAAAGAACACCAGCCTTCTGGCAGGAACGTTTGAACCTGCGCAGCGCGGAGTCAAGAGACTCATTCTTGCCAACTTTGATTTCACTCACTGTATCATCTCCCTCCCTCCGCTTTCAATTTTTGCTGTCATCCGGCGGTTCAGAATGTGAACTCCGGTTCTGGCAGTCACTCTATTATACATGCTGAATATTTCCAAGTCAACTACCCCAGTTTTCCCAGTTTTCTTCCACCCAACACATGGAAATGCAGATGGTCCACTGCCTGACCACTGTCCGGACCGGTATTGGTCAGCACCCGGTATCCGCTCTGTGCGATTCCCTGCTCCCCGGCAATCCGGGCAGCAACAATCAGCATCCGGCCGGCCAGTGCACTGTCCTCCGGGCTGAGGTCGTTCAGGCTGGAAATGTGCTTCTTTGGTATCACCAGAATGTGTACCGGCGCCTCGGGACTGATGTCCAGAAATCCCAGGATCTCCTCATCCTCGTAAACCCTGGTGGCGGGAATCTCTCCGGCGGCTATCCGGCAGAATATACAATCACTCATGGCACGCCTCCGTTTCCAGTATCAGACAGTCTTCTCTGACGTCCACTATTATACCATCCACCATCCGGTTTTTGATATAATTTTCTCCATAAATTTTAGCCTGCAAAAAATTTTCCGTATGCCCTGAGGCATGACCCTGGCGGACAGTCTCCACCAGCACTCTGGCAGGCTTTCCCACTTGGGCTTCCAGGAACCGGGAACGCAGTTCCCTCTTTAGCCCCAGCATTTCCTGCCGTCTCTGCTCCCGCACCTCTTCCGGCACCTGATCCGGCCAGGCTGCGGCCCGGGTTCCCTGGCGGGGAGAATAGGAAAATACATGAATATCCGCAAAGCCGGTCTTCCGGATCACCTCCATGGAATTGCGGTGCTGCCGGTCCGTTTCTCCGGGAAAGCCCACCATCACATCAGCGGTCAGGGCCAGTCCCGGAATATTCCGGTACAGATCCTCTGTAAGGGTCAGGAACCGGCTGGAATCGTACTGCCGGCGCATCCGGCTGAGGACCGTGTCGTCTCCGCTCTGCAGGGAAATATGCAGATGATTCATCACCGGCGGCCCGTCATACAACACCGCCAGCAGTTCCTCCGTAAACTCATTGGGATCCAGACTGGACAGGCGGATCCGCTCCAGTTTTTCATAGCGGGTCAGTTCCCGGACCAGCCGGGCCAGCGTCCATCCCTCCAGATCCTGGCCATAGGCTCCCGTATGAATTCCGGTCAGAACCAGTTCCCGGAATCCCTCCTCAAGAAGAAGTTCCGTCTCCCGGAATACGTTTTCCGGCAGGCGGCTCCGGACCGGACCCCGGGCATAGGGGATGATGCAGTAACTGCAGAACTGGGAGCAGCCTTCCTCGATTTTCATGAAGGCTCTGGTCCTGCCGGTGCGGATCACCGGCAGTTCCTCAAATGTCCTCTCCCGCAGTATATCGGTGACAGTATCCAGGGTTCCCCGTCCCTGCGCAGCCTCCCGGGCCAATTCCAGAATCCTGCCCCGGTCCCTGGTTCCGATCACCAGATCCACCCCTGGAATCCCGGCTACCGCCTGATCCGAGATCTGGGCGTAGCAGCCGCTGACCACCACCACGGCCCCGGGATTGGAGCGCACCCCTTTGTGGATCAGCTGCCGGGACTTGGCGTCGGCCGTGGCAGTCACCGTACAGGTATGGACAATCACAATATCTGCCGGCTGTCCAAAGGGCACCTCCCGGATCCCGGCTTCCCCGAAGATCTCCCGGTAGGCATCCGCCTCAGTCTGATTGACCCGGCAGCCCAGGGCTGTCAGGGAAAAGGTCTCAAAGGTCATTCCAGTTCTCCTCTCTGGTACAGGATGCAGCTGAGGCCACAAAGACCCGCCGTCTCTGTCCTCAGGATCCGGGGGCCCAGGGTCGCCGTGATGCCTCCTGCCTTCCGTACCAGATCCATCTCCTCAGACTGAAATCCGCCTTCCGGGCCCACCAGCAGGGCCACTGGACCCACCGGATTCCGGCTGAGCGCCTGGCGTAGGCTCAGGGACGCCTCTTCCTCATACAGAGCGATCACCAGGGTATTTTCCGGAAGACTGTCCAGGCAGCGCCGCAGCCCCGCCGGAGCCCCGATTTCCGGAACTACGGCTCTGCGGCACTGCTTCACTGCCTCCCGGGCAATCTTATGCCAGCGGAGCATCTTTTTCTCCGCCCGGTCCTCCCCCAGACGGACATCGGAACGCCCGGCAGCCAGAGGAAGAATTCTGCTGACCCCCAGTTCCACTGCCTTCTGGATGATCAGATCCATCTTTTCTCCTTTACAGAGAGACTGGATCAGGATCAGTTCCGTCTCCGGCTCGGAACGGTCCGGCAGAATTCTGTGCACCCTGACCCTTGACTGCCGGTCATCCAGGGACTCGATGGTTCCCTCCCGGATCAGACCATCCCCATGAAGAAGGATCACTGCATCCCCGGGCCGCAGGCGCATCACCCGGTGCATATGCCGGGCCTCCTCCTGACCCACCATGGCCAGAGTCCCCTCCTCCAGCAGTTCATCGGCAAAAAATCTCTCCGCCATTTCAGAACCTCCCGGCTGCGCTTACCCAGTCCTTTTCCTGGACCACCGACAGAATTTTCAGATCATGCCGGTGGCAGGCCTCCAGAACTTCGGGCCATCTGGTATCGAGAATCCCGGACATAATAAACACCCCTCCAGGCAGCATATTCTGTCTGGCCTGGGGCAACAGCCGGATGATCACGTCCGCCACAATGTTCGCAGTGATCACCCGGGCCTTCTCCGTGATGCCGCTCAGAAGATCGCTGACGCACACATCGGCCGTGCGGACACCGTTCAGTTCCAGGTTTTCCCGGGCCACCCGGACCGCCACCGGATCATTGTCCAGGGCAAGGATTCTTCCGGCCCCCAGGAGACCGGCGGCCACCGCCAGAATTCCCGATCCGGTGCCCACGTCAATCACCGGATCCCCTGGCTCCAGATAGCGTTCCAGATAACGGAGCGCTCCGGCGGTGGTGGGATGGTTTCCTGTGCCGAAGGCCATGCCCGGGTCCAGGCGGATCACCACCTCATCTTCCGCCGGTTCATACGTTTCCCAGACCGGAGAAATCACCGTGCGTCTGCCTATCTTTTCCGTATGGTAAAACTGTTTCCAGGTGCTGGACCAGTCCTCATCCCGGATTTCACGGAGGGACACTGTAGCGTCTGCTCCCTCAAAAAATTCCGTAAGGCCATCCAGCCGGCAGCGCAGCTGGCGGATCCGGTCCGGCAGTGCTCCGTCCACCGGCAGATATCCCCGGATCATGACTCTGTCCGCTTCCAGCAGGGATTCCGGGCGCTCATAGGCATCCCAGTTTCCCTCCCGGATAAACCGGTCCCAGGTGGCGGTATCCTCAATCACCACGCCGTCAGCCCCCACCTCATAGAACAGGCCGGTAACCGCCTCACCGGCGGCTTCACTGACCGTGACGGTAATCTCTTCCCATGTCATGGCATCACCTACGCATCTTCTCCGGTAAAGGCATCCCGGACTTTCTCAAAAAAACCCTTGTGCCGGGGATTGGGTTTCACCTGCTTTCCGGTGAGACTCTCCCCGAACTGTTTCAGCTGCTCCTTCTGTTCCGGTGTCAGGTCCCGGGGAACGGTGACCTCCAGATGAAACAAATGGTCCCCCCGATCGTCGGAACGGAGTCTTTTGGCTCCCAGTTTTTTCATCCTCAGTACGTCCCCATGCTGGGTTCCCTCCGGGACACTGAGGGTCTGGGGTCCATCCAGAGTCTCCACGGTGAGATCATCCCCCAGGGCAGCCTGTACAATATTCAGGTAAACCCTTGAATGGATGTCGTCGTTTTCCCGGACAAACTCCCGGTGGGGTTTTACGGTAATGAATACGTAGAGGTTGCCTGCGGGGCCGCCAAACCAGCCGGCATCCCCTTCCCCGCTGACGCGGAGTCTGGCACCGCTTTGGACCCCTCCGGGAATGCTCAGATGAATCTGTTTTTTCTTCACCACCCGGCCCTTGCCGCTACAGCTGCTGCAGGGATCCTCAATAATCTTTCCGGTCCCTCCGCAGGTATAGCAGGTGCGGGTGGACTGAAACCGTCCGAATGGTGTCTGCTGGTAAGTGGTTTCCCTGCCGCTTCCCCCGCAGTTTTGGCATACCTTCGGCTCCGTTCCCGGAGTGGCCCCGCTGCCGGAACAGGTGGCGCAGACCTCCTCCCTGGTGATCTCAATGTCGGTTTCCGTGCCGAAACAGGCCTCCTCAAACCCGATGGTCAGATCATAACGGATGTCATCTCCTTTCACCGGACCCTGGGGTCCACTGCGGCTTCTCCCACCGCCAAAAAACATATCGAAAATATCTCCGAAGCCTCCAAATTCCATTCCGGAGAAATCGAAGCCCTGGCCATTCATGCCGGCGTGGCCGTAGGCATCGTACTGGGCCCTCCTGTCCTCGCTGGACAGGACCGCATAGGCCTCCTGCACTTCTTTAAACTTCTCTGCCGCATCCTGGTCGTCCCGGTTCACATCGGGATGATAGGTCCTGGCCAGTTTCCGGTAGGCCTTCTTGATCTCTTCCGGCCTTGCCTCCCGGGTTACCCCCAGCACCTCGTAGTAATCTCTTTTTGACAAAATCTCTCACCCTACCCTGTCTGTGTCTTCTGTGCCATTATACCACCGGGGTCTGTGGTTTCCACCCCGCCGGCAAACACAAGCAACAGGTACATCATTTTTCTGATGTACCTGTTCCATTGTGCCCTGCCTTACGGCAGTTCTATTCCTAGTTGTCGTCCACCACTTCGTAATCGGCGTCCACCACGTCATCTCCGGAGGCTCCTGCGGAGGAGTCCCCTCCCTGGGGTCCTTCCGGACCTCCCGCCTGGTATACTTTGGCGGAGACATCGTTCAGCAGTTTCTGCAGTTCCTGGGTTTTATTCTTCATGTCCTCAAGGGAGTTGGAATCCAGGGCTGACTTCAGTTCCTCACGGGCCCGGTTCACCTGCTCCTTATCGGCCGCATCCACCTTGTCTCCCAGATCTTCCAGAATCTTTTCTGTCTGGTAATAGAGGTTGTCCGCCTCATTGCGGATATCGGCTTCTTCCTTGCGCTTTTTGTCCTCATCGGCAAACCTCTCGGCATCCTTCACCATCTGGTCAATCTCAGAGTCGCTGAGGCCGGAGGACGCCTGAATGGTGATATGCTGGGATTTCCCTGTTCCCTTATCCTTGGCGGATACGTTGAGAATTCCGTTGGCATCTATATCGAAGGTTACCTCAATCTGAGGAATCCCTCTTCTGGCCGGAGGAATTCCATCCAGAACAAATCTGCCCAGGGTTTTGTTGTCGGCCGCCATTTTCCGCTCTCCCTGAACCACGTGGATCTCCACACTGTTCTGGTTGTCAGCTGCAGTGGAGAAAATCTGGCTCTTGGAGGCAGGAATCGTAGTGTTTCTTTCAATCAGCACCGTGGATACCCCACCCAGGGTCTCAATTCCCAGGGAAAGAGGAGTCACATCCAGCAGCAGGACGTCGTTCACCTCACCGGTGAGAACGCCCCCCTGAATGGCTGCTCCCAGAGCCACACACTCATCGGGGTTGATGCCTTTATAGGCATCCTTGCCGGTAATTTTCTTCACAGCTTCCTGAACCGCAGGAATCCGGGTGGATCCCCCAACCAGAATTACCTTTTGGATCTCGTCTGCAGAGATTCCTGCATCCCGCAGGGCCTGCTTCGTGGGGCCCACTGTGGCTTCCACCAGATCGTGGGTCAGTTCATTAAATTTCGCCCGGCTCAGGTTGAGGTCCAGGTGCTGAGGGCCCTGATCATTGGCCGTAATAAAAGGCAGATTGATGTTTGTATTGGTCACAGTGGACAGTTCACATTTGGCCTTCTCAGCGGCATCCCGCAGTCTCTGCATGGCCATTTTGTCTTTGGAAAGGTCAATGGAATGGGATTTTCTGAACTCGTCCACCATCCACTCCACCACCTTCTGGTCGAAGTCATCTCCTCCCAGATGGTTGTTTCCGCTGGTGGCCTTCACCTCGAAAACCCCGTCACCCAGTTCCAGAATGGACACGTCAAAGGTTCCGCCCCCCAGGTCAAACACCAATATGGTATGATCTTCCTGATTTTTATCCAGTCCATAGGCCAAAGAAGCAGCCGTAGGCTCGTTGATAATCCGCTTCACTTCCAGTCCGGCAATCCTGCCGGCATCCTTGGTGGCCTGTCTCTGGCTGTCGGAGAAGTAGGCCGGAACCGTGATGACCGCCTCTTTCACCGGTTCTCCCAGATAGGCTTCCGCATCCGCCTTCAGTTTCTGAATAATAAACGCACTGATTTCCTGCGGTGTATATTTCTTACCCTGCAGTTCAACCGTCTCCGATGTTCCCATATGACGTTTGATGCTCATTACGGTGTTGTCTGAGTTGGTGATGGCCTGACGCTTGGCCACCTGTCCCACCAGCCGTTCACCGTCTTTGGTAAAGGCCACCACTGACGGGGTGGTCCGGTTGCCCTCCGCGTTGGGGATTACCACGGCCTCGCCGCCTTCCATAATCGCCATGCAGGAGTTGGTTGTTCCCAGATCGATTCCAAGTATTTTACTCATGGTTTTTTCCTCCCGGATTATTATTTAGTATTTCCCGACCTTCACCATACTGGGCCGGATCACTTTATCATTTAAGGTATATCCCTGCTGCAGATCGTCGAGAACCAGATTGTCCTCCTCCGCACAGCTGGCGTCCACCTGCATGATCGCTTCGTGGCAGTTGGGATCAAAGGGGGTCCCCACTGCATCTATGGGCATCAGTCCATGCTTTTTCAGAGCATCGGACAGCTGCCGGTGAATCATTTCCATGCCTTCCCGGAACCGGATCAGTTCCTGGTTGTCGCTTTCGAATCCCAGAGCCCGGGCAAAGTTGTCCATAACCGGAAGAATATCCAGAATCACCTGCTCTTTTCCGTAGCAGCTCATCTGGTCCATCTCCTGACGCACCCGCCGCTTATAATTCTCAAAATCCGCCTGGAGCCTGAGATGCCTGGACATTTCGATCATTTCCTCCCCGGAAGGAGGAGCCTTGTCCTCTGCCTGGGGTTCAGGCTGCTCCGGAGTCTCCGGCACCTCTGCCGTGCGTCCGGTATCCTTTTCCTCAATGGTATCCTGCTCCACTTTTTTCTGTTTGCTCATCTCAAATCACCTCATCAGGTTTTTTCCCGGCCGTACGACTTCATACGGACGATATTTTCAATGCGGACAATGGCGGCTGCCGTTTCTGAAGCAGCAGCCAGGGCTGACAGTTTCACATACAGAGGGTCATCAAAGGACTCCTCCCGGCTCACCAGGATTCCCCGGTCATAGTCCATGCCAGGGGGCGGTCCACCGTTTCTTGTGTGCTCCCTGAACCGCTCCAGCAGTTCCAAGGGGCTCAGACCCGCATTTTCCGCCATCTGCAGGAAGGGTCTCCTAAGAGCCTGCGCCAGAGCCTGCCAGCCATATCGGGTGGCTCCGGTCCGCTCCCGGATTTCTTCCTCCAGGGCTTCAGCGGTCAGCAGTTCCGCCACACCTCCACCGGGGACCACTCCGCCGTTACGGACCGCCGCCTGGAGGGTTCCCGCCCCGTCCTCAGCCATCCGTCCCAGTTCCTCGGAGATTTCCGGGGTTTCCCCGCCAATCAGAAGAGACGGCAGCGGATGTGCTCCCCCGGAAAAAATCACGGTCTCCTGCTCCACGCTCACCTCTCCGGCCAGACCGGTGTAAGAGTCAGGGTTCCTCAGAGCCTCTGACAGAGTGGCTATCCGGATCACAGGGGCCGCCAGCTGGGAGGATAATTCCCGGAGCTGCCGGTAAGGCACCCGGTCCACCACCAGAATCTCCTGACGGGCCAGCATTTCCAGAACGTCGGGCTCGGTCCCTCTGGTGGTCAGGATAACCCGGATACCACTGCCGGCCATTCCGCCGGCCAGAGCCAGAAACTCTCTTCTTTTTTCCTCATACAGGCGGGAGCCGTATTCGGTGGAAAGGGTCTCCCTCCGTACCTCTTCGGGACCCATACGGTCATCCAGCAGCAGTACACGGACCTGTTCCAGCCGCTCCGGCATTCTGTCCAGAGCCCGGGTCTGATTCACTACGGTTCCCCTCACCAGTCTCATCTCAGGACGGCCATGAACGGAAATCCGGCTCCTCAGGGAAAAATTTTCCGACTTCAGCTTTTCGGGGCCGCACAGAAGAGCAGCTTCCGTCAGAATCCCGGCCAGTTCATTCCTTCCCCGCACCGCCGGCAGAACCGTACGGAACAGTATCTGTTCATCGAAGGGCAGTTCCCCGGCCATTTTCGCCAGGTATCCTGCAGCCGCTTTCCGGGCCTCCAGGATTCCCTGGGCCACCCGGACCGCCGGAACCCCGGACTGAATCTGTTCGGCTGCCCTCTCCACAATCTCCGCCGTCAGCACGGCTGTGGTGGTGGTGCCGTCTCCGGTTTTTTCCTGCTGGCTCCCGGCTGCCGAGATCAGCATCCGGGCAGCAGGATGGGGAGCCTCCATTCTTGACAGAATGGTCATTCCGTCGTTGGTGACCAGCACGTTTCCATACTCATCCACCAGCAGGGTGTCCATCCCTTTGGGTCCCAGGGTTCCGGCCACAGCCCGCTTTGCTGCCCGGACCGCCTCCAGGTTTCCCAGGAGGGCATCGCGTCCCTTTTCCTTCTGCTCGTTGGCCATGGCCCCTCCTTTTAATACATCAGGCGGATCAGGGAAATTCCCAGACCCTCCGCCACTTTTTCCAGCATGGTGGATGTCCTGGAATAGGTCATCCTGGTGGGTCCCAGCACTCCAATGGTTCCCACCGGCTTCCCGTTGATGCAATAGGTACTGGTGATCACGGAGAGCTCGGCAATGTTCTCCAGGGCCACTTCCTCCCCGATCTTGATGCTGATTCCCTCCTGTCCGGAGTCGATCAGGGTCTTCAGCGCCTTCTGGTGTTCAAAAAAGGCCAGAAGGGAACGGATCTTTTCCATATCCTTGAATTCCGGCTGATTGAAAATATTCAGGGTACCGGCAATATGCACCGTACTGGTTTCCCCGTCACGCATTTCTTCCGCAAGAACCTTCAGCACGTCCTCCAGAATCTCTGCGCTTACCACGTTCTGTCCTGCCATCATTTCGGTGAGGGTTCCCTCCACGGTGTTTACAGGAATTCCCTTGAGTTTCTCAGTGAGCAGATTGGAGATCCGCTCCATCTCGCCATCTTCCACGGGTCCCACCAGATTCACCTGGTAATTCCGGATATCCCCGTCACTTAGAAGGACCACCAGCAGGGCCCGGCTTTCATCCAGCCTCACCATCTTCACCTGCTTGTAGGTCCGGTCCCGCATCTGGGGTTCACTGACCAGGGTTGGATAGCTGGTCAGCTGGCTCAGCAGTTCCCCTGCACGGGTCAGCAGACGGTCCACCTCCGCAGCCCGGGGATCCATCTGCTCCCGGATCAGGTTCTCCTCCTGCATGGCCAACCGGTACTTCTCCATCAGGTAATCCACATAATACCGGTAACCTGACTCGGAAGGTACCCGCCCGGCGGAGGTGTGAGGCTGCTCAATCAGTCCCATTTTCTCCAGGGCAGCCATTTCGTTGCGTACCGTGGCCGGACTGACATCCAGTCCATATTTCCCTGAAATATTTTTTGAACTGACAGGTTCCGCCCGGGAAACGTATTCCTGAACGATGGCCCTTAGTATCTGCTGTTTCCGGTCATCCATATGGCATCCCTCCCGGCGGCTATAATGCAACTTAGCACTCTTAGCACTCAGGTATTATGACTGCTAAAATTAAAATACCACGGCCCCGGATCCTTTGTCAAGAAAAATCAGGACAATGGTCAGAAAACATCAAAAACACCCTGCCGGCATGCCGGCAGGGTGCAATAATCACTGAATTTATTCGGTCCGGTCGGATCCTGTTTCAAAGACCGGCTCAGCAGTTTCGGCTTCAGAAGCCTCCTCGCCCTCTTCCGGCTCGGTATAGCGGCTGGAAAATGCGGTAACCACCACATCATCCGGCTCATGCAGAATCTCCAGGTTGTCCGGAAGATTCAGGTCGGCAATTGTAACCGGCTTATGCATCTTAATGTCCCGGGCATCCAGTTCAATGGCGTTGATGATATCCTTGGGGAGGCAGAAAACCTCCAACTGATCTATGGCCTGATTGATCAGAACATCCTTTTTCTTAAGGGCGTCCACATTATGCACGATCACAGGAATCCGGATCTTCACTTTGACTCCGGCAATCAGGTGATGCAGGTCCACATGCACCAGTTCCTGGCTTACCGGATCGGTCTGGATCTCTTCCAGGTAAACCTGCAGAGTCTCCCCTCCCAGATTCAGCGTGGCCAGGGAATGCTCCCCGTATTCCGCAATAACTTTCTCCAGATCCCTTGCTCTCACCCGGATGGACCGGGTCGGCTCGCTCTGCCCATAAATCACTCCGGGAACATACCCGGACCGGCGCAGTTTCCGGGATGACCGGGTTCCGCTGTCTTCTCTCAGTTCGGCATTGAGTTTCGGTACTGCCATGATGATCTCCTCCTTCACAACTGTCGGATTTCGGTTATCAGGCTTCCGCCTTACTGATATGATGTTCTATACCCCGGCTGACTTTTCCTGCTTTTTGCCGTCTGATTCCATATTTTTACGGGCAACAGAGAGCATCAGCTTGATCCGGTTCACCTGGTTCACCTCACTGGCTCCGGGATCGTAATCCACCGGTGCTATGTTTGAACGGGGGTATCTCTTACGGAGAGCCTTGATCATACCCTTCCCGGTCACGTGATTGGGAAGGCAGGCAAACGGCTGCACACATACGATGTTGTTGACCCCGTGATTCAGCAGTTCCACCATCTCTGCTGTCAGGAACCAGCCTTCTC
>JAXGWN010000015.1:0-11924 GCA_040773285.1 Bacillota bacterium | reverse complement strand
CCTTCTGTCCATTTCCGTCCACACCAGCCACGCCCAGGATTTCTCCGGGGCAGACCTCCAGATTCACTTTTCTCAGGGTGTCTACTCCCAGGGCATTCCGGCAGGACACGCTTTCCAGAGTAAGAACCGGCTTGCCCTTTTCCACGGGGGGATGATCATACTGAAGAAATACCTCCCGGCCCACCATCATTTCAGCCAGACTTTCTTTGGTCATATCCCGGGACAGGACTGTATCCACCTTTTTCCCGTCCCGAAGCACCGTGATCCGGTCGGTAATCTGCATCACTTCCCACAGTTTGTGGGAGATGAAAATTATGGAATTCCCCTGGGCGGTAATATCCTTAAGCACTTTGAATAGTGTCTGTACTTCCGTAGGGGTCAGTACCGCCGTCGGCTCATCCATTATAAGGATTTCCGCCTCCCGGTACAGAACCTTGAGGATCTCCACTCTCTGCTGGGCACCGACGGAAAGATCCCCCACCAGCGACCGGGGACTTATATCGAGACCGTATCTGGCGGACAGTTCCAGTACCCTTTTTTCCACCAGGTCAAGGTCCAGTTTCCAGGGATTCTGATCCTTAAGGCATAATGCCACATTTTCCACCACGGTCAGAGTGGGTATAAGCATGAAGTGCTGATGTATCATTCCGATTTTCTGTTCAATGGCGTCCGATGGCGATCTGAGAACCAGGGGGACCCCATTTTTCAGGATCTCGCCTTCGTCGGCCGAATACAGTCCGTAGACACAGTTCATCAGGGTGGATTTTCCGGCCCCATTTTCTCCCAGCAGGGCATGAATTTCTCCCCTGCGGACTTCCAGATCCACCCGGTCGTTGGCTATGATTCCGGGAAACCGTTTGGTAACGCCACGGCATTCCAGCACCAGTTCCTGGGCAGTATTCACCTGTTCTGCAGGCATTTAGATCCCCACTTTCCTTTTGTGCCCGGCAGAATCGGATTCTGCCGGGCACGGTACGTTTCTGGTTTACTGTTCAAATACCGACTTGGGCAGGATACCAGCCTCTTTCAGGCTTCCATCCAGCATTCCATCGTAGATTTCCTGCATTCTGTCCTGAATTTCCTGGGGCACCGGCTCGTCCCCGATGGTATGAAATTCCGACAGACGGATGACCCCTTCTTTGGCACCGACCGGGATCACTTCAGCCCTGAAGTTTCCTTCGATCACGTCACGGATTCCGGAATATACCACCATCCCGATGTCCTGAATAGCGGAAAACGGAACGTATCCGGGTGCCATCTGGTACTGATCCCCAATGTATCCGGTCACCAGAATCTCATTGTCCACGGCTGCATTGATCACACCGGCAACACCGTTGCTGCAGTTGGAGGCCAGCACGTCCACACCGGACTCAATCATTCCCAGGGAGGCCTCCATGGCTTTCTGCACGTCAGTCCAGCTGTCCGTATAGGCCACTTTCACATTGGCATCAGGGTTTATGTGTTTGGCACCGGCTTCAAATCCCTTGGCAGCATCCTCCACCGGAGGGAATTTCTGTCCGTTGACGATCCCCACACTTCCTGATTCACTGACCAGGGCGGAAAAAGCCCCAGCGATAAATCCGCACTCCACGGTCATGGGACGATAGTTGGCCAGATTGGGCTCCTGTGCGGCATTCCCGTTAATAAGAATAAATTTGACATCCGGAAACTGGGTAGCCATATTGACTCCCACATCGGTAAAGTCTGCCGAAGAAAGAACGATCACTTCATATCCGCTGTTCACATAGTTTCTGACCACAGCCTCCTGGTCCGGCAGGGCCACGCTTTCCGTATAGGCCCCTTCGAAGCCAAAATCCGTCTCGGCTTTTTTGAATCCTTCATAGGAGGTCTGGGACCATCCTTCGTCATCGATGGTGGAACCCAGCAGCATGGCAATCTTCATCTTGCTTTCACCGCTATCTCCGGCCGGAGTCTCCGGTGAGCCGGCAGGAGCCTCGGAGCCACCGGGAGCTGCCGGCGGCGCGCCGCAACCGGCCAGACTGATCAGGAGTGCAAATACCAGCGTCAACACTGCAAACTTTTTCATCATTGGAACCTCCAGATTTTAAGTTTCCTGTTTGGCAACAGATTCAGTATTTTCCGGTTCAGACAACTCCTGGTGATATTAAGTAAACCGGTTTACTAACCACAGTATACAACCAGGTAAACCGGTTTACAAGAGTAAAATTAAAAAAACGGTCTTTTTTCAGACCGCAAATCAGGAAGTCCTCCGGACCACCAGTTCAGGCACTATTGTCTCTATCCCTCCACCGGGTTTTCCCTCCATCCGGGCCAGCAGCATCCGGGCCGCTTTCTCCCCCAGTTCCCCCAGTCTAAGATCCAGTGCCGTCATCCGCAGGATTTTCGCGAACCTGGTGTTACCCAGACTCACCAGGGCAACATCCTCAGGAATCCGTTTTCCTGCCTGCTCCAAAACGGCGTTGACCTCCACCGAGGACCGGTCGGAAACCGCAATAATAGCATCTGCACCCATATCCAGCAATTCATGAACCTTCCGCTGGATCAGTTTCTCCTTATAGTACATATACTTCACCTGCTCCGGCTCCGGACTCAGACCGTGCCGCAGCAGAGACTGCCGGAACGCTTCCGCCTGCACCACGGACTGATTCTGCCGGGGCCAGCCACAGACCATTCCGGGCAGTCGGCTGCCCCGCTGAACCAGATGGTCCATTACCTGACCGATACCGCCGGCATAGTCCACATTGATGCAGTCAAATTCCGACTCTCCATAAAAACGGTTAATCATCACAGTGCGGATTCCGCTCTGTTCAAGGGCATGAAGATGGGAAATATCCTTGTTTCCGATAGGCTCTGTTACGAAGACTGCACCGGCCACCCGCAGTTCCCTGATTTTTTCAGCTGCCCACTGCTCACGACGAAGATTGTCTCCGGTAGTAAACGTGTTGAGAATATACCCGCTCCTGGACAGGGTGTTGCTGATGGCTTCTGCAATCTCTCCGAACATAAGGCTCTGCATAGATGGAAATACCAGGGCCACCACGTTGGATGTCTTCGTCTTGATGGTGGCAGCGCTGTAGTTACGAACATAATCCAGATCCCGTACGGCCTGGTCAATTCTGTCTGCAGTCTCTGGTTTCACCTTCATGGTGCCGTTCAGATATCTGGAAACAGTACCCACACTGACCCCAGCATTTTTGGCGATATCCCGGATTGTGGTCATATAATTACTCCTGTCCTCCCGGCTGATAAACCGGTTTATCACCTGCTATATTAGACCTCCCTGACAGTTCCGTCAATTCTCTTTCCCATTCTCACCCCGGTATTTCAGTTCCCCAAACAGCCACCTGTTCACCGGTGTGTCCAGACCGTGTTTCCTGCCCAGTTCCAGTACCGTTCCTGCGAACAGGTCCACTTCGGTGGGACGGCCGGCTTCCACATCCTGCCTCATGGAGGGTTTCCCCAGGGGATTCAGTGGCCGGATCACCTCCAGCCAGTACTGTACATCCTCTTCGGTCAGGCAGGTCCCTTCCTTCTCCGACAGGGGAATCACCTCCCGCATGGCCCGGATCATAAGGTCCCGGGGATGGCCCTCGTTCTGAATGTCCCCATAGGTTTCTCCCAGCACTGCCACCGCCTGATTGACCCCCACGTTCAGCATGAACTTCCCCCACATCCGGCGCATCATGGCGGGATCCACCAGATGGGGTATCTCCATTTTCCGGAAGAATTCTGCCACCCACATGGTGTTCTCCGAAGGATTCCCGGAAATCCGGTCCCCAATGCACAGAGTCCCCATGTTATGGTATTCCAGCCGGTTTCCGGACTTCACAGCGTCCATCCCCTGGGCCACACACCAGACCAGCCCCCCGGTTCCCAGTTCGCTTCCTATGATCTCCTCACTGGTGATTCCATTAAGCAGCGAAATGATCCTGGTTCCGGGGCCCACATGGCCCCGGACCATGGAAATGGCCTCCGGAAGATCCGGTGCCTTCACCGCAAAGATAAGGAGATCCGCCGGTTCCACCGGTTCCTCCGGGGTCATATAAGTAAACCGGCAGGGAACCGAATTGCTGAAGATTCCCTGCTGACGGTAGCGGGCAATCCGGCTCCCGTCCGCCACGATTCTCAGATCTGGCGGGGGCATTTTCGTGCTGAGATGATGACCGTACAGGATGCCCAGGGCGCCCAGTCCGATTATACTTACCTTCATTTCATTCTCTCCTGTTTTTCACGGAGCAGCCGCTCCCGGTTGGGCCGTTCCTTCAGCAAAAACCCGGCCCAGGGGCCTTCTTCCATTTCCGGATTCGCCCCCGGTTCCGCCAGTTTCAGGCTCCAGCGCTCCAAAGCCCCTTCCACCACCAGCCCCTCTTCCTGACGGTCCTCTCTCGCCTTATATACCAGGGCCGTGAGACCATAGAACACAAGTCCCAGGGCATGGGTCTCCACATGGACGGTTCCCACCACATGGCCGGTAACCCGGGCGGCGGCACAGGCCACCGGATCGTCTTCATGCTCTCCGGCTGCCCGGTGGGCAGCCAAGGCTGCCCCTCTGGCCTCCGGCATCCGGATCTCACCCCGGGCCCAGGCCCGGGCCGCATCCAGGGCCAGCCGGGGCCTGGGATCACCGGATACCCGGGATTCATACAGGAGAACAAACTCCACCCCGCAGGACAGGGCCCACAGAACCAGGGTTCTGTGATCCTGCCGTTCCACCAGCTGCCGCAGGGGCTGAATCTCCCGGCTTGACCGGTCAAAGAGTATTTTTCTCATCCTGGGAATCCTCCATACCTGAAAGCCCGTCTGTATACTCCAGGACTGCCTCCAGAAAAGCTTCCCCGTAGCGGGCCAGCTTCACTTCTCCCACCCCGGGAATCCGGGACAGTTCCGTCAGGGTCCGGGGAAGTTTCCGGGAAATGGCCTGCAGGGTGGCGTCCGGGAACACCACGTAGGCAGGAACCTTCTGGTCCCCGGCCAGCCTGGTCCTCAGTTTTTTCAGTTCCTCCAGCAGATCCTCCCGGGATTCCCCCGGTGAATCCTCAGTTGTTGAGGGCTCTCCATTCTGCATCATGCGGACCTCCTCCTGGCCGCTCAGTACTCTGCGGCCCCGGGGAGTCAGCAGCACCGCCGGATACTGTCCGGTGGTGATCTCCACCATATCCTCCATTTCCAGATGGTACAGCACATCCTTCAGGTCTCTTTCCCCCAGGCTGCGCAGGGTCCCATAACCCTCCGAACCGGCCAGCCCGGTACGGAGAATCCTGGCGGACCGGCTGCCCCGGAGCACCTGAATCAGGGTGGAGGGACCAAAACGCTGGCCGCTGTCTCTTACCAGATTAAGAATCCGCCGGGCCGTCCCCGTAATATCTTCAATCCGGTATCCCGCCCGGCAACTGGAGCAGTGTCCGCAGCCACCGGAGGGCTCTTCTCCAAAATAGGTGAGAATATAATCCCTCAGGCACTCCCGGGTATGGCAGTACCAGACCATCTGTTTCAACCGGATCCGGTCCCGCTCCCGGATCTCCTCCCCCTGCCCTTCCTGCTCCCGGGCGGCACATTCCAGCATATAGGAATGGGTGGACGGATCCTGGGGACCATACAGGAGGATGCAGTCGGCGGGGCGGCCATCCCGGCCGGCCCGGCCGGCCTCCTGGTAATAATTTTCCAGATTGCCCGGCATATTGTAATGGATCACAAAGTCCACATCCGGCTTGTCGATGCCCATGCCAAAAGCGTTGGTGGCCACCATAACCCGGGCCTGCCCTGACAGAAACTCCTCCTGTCCCAGGGTTCTGTCCTGTTCGGGAAGACCGGCATGATATCCCACCACCCCGATCCCTTCCCGCTTCAGGCGCCCACACAGGGCGTCCACCGCCTTCCGGGTGGCGCAGTACACGATGCCTCCTTTTTCCGGGTGGGTTCTGAGATACTCCAGTACCTCCCGGTCCTTGTCTGCCGGATGCTCCACCTGCAGATAGAGGTTGGGCCGGTTGAGCCCCGTGATCACCACCCGGGGGTCCCGGAGGTCCAGCATCTCCAGGATGTCCCGGCGGACCGGGGGCGTGGCCGTGGCAGTAAAAGCGCTGACCACCGGCCGCACCGGAAGTCCGGCTATGAAGTCCCGGATCCCCAGGTAACCGGGACGGAAATCATGGCCCCACTGGGATACACAGTGGGCCTCATCCACTGCCACCTGGGAGACCGTGACCTGACGGATCATTCTCAGAAAGCCCGGAGTCTCCAGCCGCTCCGGAGCCACATAGATGATCCGGTACATGCCCCGGGCGGCATTGTCCAGAGCTCTTGCCGTCTGGGCCGGGTTCAGGGAGGAATTTATATCGGCAGCGGGAATTCCCGCCGCCACCAGGTCCATCACCTGGTCGTGCATCAGGGAGATCAGGGGCGAAATCACCAGGGTGATCCCCGGCAGTCCCATGGCCGGCACCTGAAAGCACAGAGACTTCCCGGAGCCGGTGGGCATGATTCCCAGAACATCCCGTCCCGAAAGGATCTCTGTCACCAGGGTCTCCTGTCCCTCCAGAAAGAATTCATATCCAAAATGCTGTTTCAGTAACTGCGTTCCGCTGTTGACCATCTGACCTGTATCCTGTCCTTCCCTGAATCTGCTTCATCCATTGTACCATTATGGCTTCCCGGATGCAGGGGAATTCCCCGGTTCCCCGGTTTTCATGGTCTCTTCCAGGAGCTGGCAGATCCTGGGGGGAAGTACCGCTCCTAATAAGTCCTTCTGCTGATCCCCGGTCCGCCAAAGAAAAAAAACTGAAAACATAAAGTATCCATCCGTGATTCTCCTCTGTGACTGGCCGTCACATGACCGTCAGCCATATACCACACCATCCGGCCTTCCCGGTCAACTGTCAGAAGCCATTCCGGACAGTTTCCCTGAACCGGGTGTTCCCCACAGATCCGGGTCCGGAGTTCCGGGGAGTAGGGCTGCGTCACTTTCAGTCGGGCTGGAAAAGAATCAGGCTGCCCCGTTTTTCCGGGGCAGCCTGCAACACTGCTATGGATATTAAACCGAAAATCTTGAAACGGCTTCCTGCATTTCCTGAGCCAGCCGGGCCAGGCTTTCGCTGGTTCCGGCAATCTCCTCCATTCCGGCCGTCTGTTCCTGAACGGAGGCCGAGGCCTGTTCGGTGCCGGCGGCATTTTCTTCGGAGATCGCCGACAGATTCTGAATCATGGTGACCAGTTCACCCTTTTTCTCCAGGATCCCCTGGCTGGATCGGTTCAGGTTCTCCAGATTCTGTTTGAGGACCTCCACGGCAGCAGAGATTCCATCAAACCGGCTCCTGGTATTTTCCACACTGTCCACCTGATCTGCCACCACGGATTCCACTTCCCGGACTGAATCCACAGCGTCTGCTGATTTTCCGGTGAGACTGCGGATAATTTTGTCGATTTCGTCGGTAAAACGGTTGGATTCTTCGGCCAGTTTCCGGATTTCATCGGCCACCACGGCAAAGCCCCGTCCGGCTTCCCCGGCCCGGGCTGCCTCTATGGCCGCATTGAGGGCCAGCAGGTTGGTCTGTTCCGCGATGCTGCGGATCATGGAACTGGCCGTCTCGATCTGCCGGGAGCCATCGTTGGTTTCCTCAATGATGCTGCGGACACTTTTCATGGCCTCCCGGCTTTCCGCAGTTTTGCGGATCAGCTGGTCCATGGTTTCCGTACTTTCCTCTTTCAGTCTGCCGACCTCATCCACAGACTCATTCATGATCCGCAAGAGGCCATTGTCTTCTTCCACACTTTTTCCCAGTTCACTGATGCTTTCGGCCCCGTTTTCCGTTTCCCTGGCCTGCTCGGAGGAACTCCGGGCAATCTCCCCGATGGTTCTGGCCACTTCTTCTGCGGCTCTGGAGGATTCCATACTGATGGAGGTCAGTTCCTCGGAGGCAGCGGCAACACTCTGGGACTGGCCGGAGATCTCCCGGACCAGATCCCTCAGGTTACCCTGCATGGTTTTCAGCGCTTTTGCCACCATACCCACCTCATCCCTGCGGCGGAAATATTTTTCCAGGGGCTGGACCCGGCTGTCCTGGAGATCATACCCGGCCAGAGAGTCCACCACCTTTTTCAGGTCCACTATGGGTCCGGCAAAGGAGCTTCCAAAGAAAAATGCCACCACAGAGCCCAGCAGGATCATGACCAGGGCCAGCAGCATCATGAAGTTTCTCAGGGAGGTGACTCCGGTGAGCATCTCTGACTCTTCTCCCACCACCACCAGTTTCCATGGTGTTTCCGGGATCTGTGCATATCCGGCATAGACGTTCTGACCATTGAAGAAGTACGACCCGATGCCCTGGTTTCCGGCAAGAATCTCGGTGAACAGTCCGGCCAATTCCTCCACGGAGGGATCGGTTTTTACCGTTTCCAGCGGATTGTACTGTTCTTCCACCAGTTCCCTGCGCTTATGCCCGATGACAGTCCCTTCCGGATCAATGATATAACCATATCCCTTTTCCCCATATCCCAGGCCGTCCACCAGGGTGCTAAGGTAGGCTCCTTCCCCCACGGCCACCAGAACACCCTCCACTTTCGCATCCCTGACGATGGGAACCGAGTACACCATGACCATTTTTCCCTGGTCGTCCGCATTCACGCTGAGGGCCGGAGGCATCAGGGAGCGGTTCCCTCCCATTGAGTCAAGATAATAGGATCTTTCGGAAACGTCCACCACATTTCCCCCCAGCCCGTAACTGTCGGACAAGTACAGGTTTCCGGACGGATCGGCTACCCCAATCCTCAGAAACCCGCTGCCTGGGACCTCCTCCAGAAGATATTTCATTTTTTCCTCCAGGGAAACCCCGGGATCCCGGATAATCCCGTTTCCTGCCAGGCCTTCCAGATAAATGAAATTACCGTCCAGCCGGCTTCTGGCCAGGTCGGCCCCCTCAGCCGCCAGGGACTCCAGGGATTTCTCCACTTCCAGCACGACGGCCTCTCCGGCCACATGGGTGGCGATGTAGGTAAGTCCCCCTGCAAACAGCACCATAATCAGTGCCAGCACCAACACAACCTTCTGTCTGATCGATCTCATGATAATCTCCCCTTCTGTTGTCAGCCTATCCAGAAATCCTCACAACCATAACACCATCCGTGCAACCAACACATATCTAATATCGTATCCGTTAAATAATAGTTAAGAGATAACATAATTCACATGAATGCTATCTATGACAGATCCGGATAATTGAACCTCTTCAGCGCCATATCCCCAGTTGTTCAAAAACGCCTGTTCCGGAGGATTTCCCCTTCCTGTGAAGAATATATATGGATATGGCCCGGAGCTGCCTGCGGGCAGAACCGGGCCGATTTTTTTGTTTCTGTGCAACACGCATGCGAAAGGAGAATGGTCTGTGAAGAAACGTATTTTACAAAACCGTACCCTGTCTGCCCTGCTTGTTTCCCTGCTGGTCCTCCTGCTGGCGGTTCCCTCGGTTCTGGCCGTCGGTTCCTCCGGGCTTACCCCCCGGACCCTGGATGTGGAGACCGGAATCCGTCTTACCCTGAACGGACTGCCCTATGCCCCGCTGGACACCACCGGGCGGCCGGCCAGCCAGTTCCTGCACAACGGAACCACCTATCTGCCGGCCCGGGCTCTCAGCCAGGCTCTGGGCGTGGATATCGCCTGGAAGGCCGACGGTTCCGTGGTATCCATCGGGCGGGACGAAGCTGCGGATGCAGCCCGCTATCTGAAGGCCTGGTTTGGTATTGATGCTCTGCCGGATCCGGTAACTCCGGCGGCAATGTCAGCCGCCCTGGAAAAACTGGGCACCTCCGGCACCCTGCCGGCATCCGGAAGCCTTACTCCCCTGGATGGTGTCCGGGCCTCTCTGGAAGCGGCCGGGCTTAAGGAACTGGCTCTTACCTATCCCGCTTCCAAAGCGGAAGCCACTTTGAAAGCCGCCCGCATCAGTGGCATCACCGGAGAAAACGCCCTCTACGTGGCAGCTGCCCTGGATAGCGGCCTTATGCCCTCCTGGATTCCCCTCAGTGGAAATCTGGATTCCGGCACCGCCTCGGTTCTCCTGCTGAATACCGCGGATGCTCTGGGTAAGGGACGGAACTATCTGGGCTATACCACCGACCCGGAGATCGGATCCCGGCTGGTGAACGCCTGGAACTCCTTTACCCTGCTGGATGAGGCTGTACTGGACGAAGTGGGTCAGGGTGTGGTGGAGGATGAGGCCACCACCGGATATCTGCTTACCTACTCCGGATTCGCTTCCCGGTTCCTGCCGGAAAACACCATTGCCTACGATCATTCGGACATCACCCACGCCAGACAGCTGGTGGGACTTCTGGCCAGTGAAAACATTACCGCCCGGGTAGCCCTGCAGCCCAAGAAGAGTGTATACCGCTACGATCTGGCCTGGGGACCCATCGGGGATCCCACTCCCACCTACCGGGTTGAAAAAGTCTCCGATGACCTGTATCTGGCCCATACCATTGGGTATATGCTGGAACTGGAATTCCTGCGTCCCGCCGACAAAGCCGCCTTTGACGCACTGGTGGTGAAATACGCTAAGAAAAGTGGGGATAACTCCGCTGCGGTCGGTGTGATCAAGGGCTCCTACTGGCAGCCCCAGTACTCCTCCTCCACCTCTCTGCCGGCGGAGGGAAGAAACGGCTACATCCGTCTGGATGACGTCTCCCTGGGGAATAACGGCTACGTGCTGAATACCTTTATCCTGCCGGATCTCACCGATGAGCTGGTGGATGCCATTGAGGCCATCCGTCCGGAGGCCGATGTGTCAGTAAAGGATGTCTGGGCAAACCAGGCCTTCCACCGCTATCTGACCGGGGAATCCCACGACTGATCCCAAAAAGGGGGCGCCAAAAGGCGCCCTTCTTTTTACCTCGATAATACAACTGATGGTTGGATTTGATTCAGAACTCAAGCATCCGGTTCTTGTCAGGAACCTCTCCGAAACACTACAATCAGTAAAAGGATGAATTTGAGGAGGTTCAGAATGAAAGACACACTTGCCCGGAATCTGGCCCGGTTCCGGAAGGAAAAAGGCTATACCCAGGAGGAACTGGCCCGGCAGCTGGGGATCTCCTCCCAGGCTGTCTCCAAATGGGAGACCGGACACTCCCTGCCGGACATCACTCTGCTGCCTGCCCTGGCTGAACTGCTGGAAACCGGAACTGACGCCCTGCTGGGCTATCAGTCCGGCCGCACTGCCGTATCGATTTACGAGGATGCCTACCGGATTACAAAGGACTATTACTGGGGTACCGTTCCCAATGCCATCTGCTACCGGGTTCTGGAGACCATGCCCCCGGACCGCCGGCTGCGGCTTCTGGACATTGGCTGCGGAGAGGGCCGTGACTCCGTCTTCTTTGCCAGAAATGGCTACGACGTCACCGCCTTCGACATTTCAGAGGCCGGGGTGGAAAAAACCCGAAAACTGGCTGTGGCAGCCGGAGTTCCCCTGCGGGTATTCCGGGCCGACATCCGGGACTTCCGGCTGGAGGAACCCTTTGATATCCTTTTTTCCAGCGGCGTTTTCAATTATATTCCTCCGGACCTCCGTCAGGAAATACTGGGAAACTACCGGGAGCACACCCGGCCAGGAGGGCTGCATGTGTTTAACGCTTTCGTGGAAAAGCCTTTCATCGGGCCGCCCCCGGAAAAAGAGGATAACGCCCATCCCTGGTATTCCGGAGAACTGATCCGCCATTACCGGGACTGGCAGATTCATGAGAGCAACGAAATAATCTTCGACTGCAATTCCATGGGCATTCCCCATCAGCATGCCATGGTCCAGATGATTGCCGAAAAGGTTCTGTAGTACCGGATACGGCCCGGCTGGAAAGGAGAATTCCAATGCCATCTCTGTTTCTGTGCCACGGAGCACCCACCCTGGTTCTGGAGGAAAACGGCTACACCTCTTTTCTCAGGAATCTGGGGGCTT
>JAXGWN010000014.1:0-12261 GCA_040773285.1 Bacillota bacterium | reverse complement strand
TGGTAGCCATCCCCCAGAGGATCCACCGTGGGATCCCGGAAGGCCATCCACCGTCGCATCTGGTATGGATTTGAGCGGATGGAGTAGAAAACCCCGGTTCCTCCCAGCGCCCCCAGAAGCAGAAGATAAACTATTCTGGCGCCAGCCAGAAACAGCATCACCGCTCCGGTTCCCCCAACGATCATAGTGGTGCCCAGGTCCGGCCCCATAAGAATCAGCAGGGCAAATACCCCAATGATCCCCACAGCCATCACAAACTCAGGAAAAAAACGGCGGGCTCCGGACTTCCAGCGGGCCAGAAGGTCCGCCAGAAGAAAAATGCAGGCCAGTTTCCCCAGTTCAGAGGGCTGAAATCCGAACCCCCCAATAAACAGCCAGCGGCTGGCCCCATAGGTGCTCTCTCCCACACCCCGGAAAATTACCATCACCAGGAAAATCAGGGCCACCACCGCAAAGGGTCTGGTCAGTTTCCTCACCACCCTCATGTTGATGTACATACAGATGAAAAAGGCAATCAGCCCCAGACCGGCCCAGCGCAGCTGGCGGCCAAAATAATAGAAAATATTTTCCTCCTGCCCCAGAAAACCTCCCCCCAGGGCACTGGAGGAAAACACCATCAGGAGCCCGAAGATCAGCAGCACCAGCATGCTGAACAGCATGGGAAAATCAGGAGCCGCCAGGTTCGGCGCCGCCTTGGCCGGTTTTTTCTTCTTAACGGTTTTCTCCCGGACTTCCGGTACCGGCTTTTTCTTCCTCCTGATGGTAGTCATTTACAATCTCCTTAAACACCGAGCCCCGATGTTCAAAATTCCGGAACTCATCAAAGCTGGCACAGGCCGGAGACAAAAGGATCACGTCTCCGGGCCGGGCCAGACCCCGGGCCTGATCCACCGCCTGGCGAAAGTTTTCCGCCGGATGAATATCTCTGGCTCCAGCCTCTTCCAGCGCCCCCACGATCTCATCCCGGGTCTGCCCGGATACCACCACCGGAATCCCTCTCCGGGCTACCTCCTGGGCCAGTTCCCGGTAGGAAGTCTGTTTGGGGCTTCCTCCCAGAATCAGGATCAGCGGCTCCCGGAAGGACTCCAGGGCCATCAGGACGGACTCCGGATTGGTGGCCTTGGAGTCATTGATGTAGCGCACACCTTCCACCGTGGCCACCGGTTCCAGCCGGTGCTCCACCCCTGAAAAGCCAAGAAGTCCCGGACGGATTTCTTCCGGTCCCAGCCCCATCGCCCGTACTGCGCACACTGCGGCCAGAGCGTTCTGGATGTTGTGGCTTCCCGGCAGCAGGAGGCGGGATGCCTCCACCAGCACAACCGGTCTGTCCCCATCCGTCAGAAGCAGTTGACCGTCAGCCAGGCAGGCTCCCTTTACCGTGTGTTTCACACTGAACTGAAGAAGCCGCCCCGGAATCTGCCCGGTCAGCCCTGCAAGCCATGAGTCATCGGCATTGAGCACCACCGTGTCCTCCGGACTCTGCCGGGCAAAAATTCTGGCCTTTACCGCCAGGTAATTTTCCATCGTCTTATGGCGCTCCATATGGTCCGGGGTCAGGTTGGTGATCACAGCCACTGCCGGATGGAAGGTGTCCACGGTTTCCAGCTGGTAACTGGATACCTCAACCACCCCCACAGAGTCCCTGCTGAACTGGCTGGTCATGGCGGTCAGGGGCACCCCGATGTTTCCTCCCAGCACTGCCTTCCGTCCTGCCTGTTCCAGAATATGGCAAATCCAGGCCGTGGTGGTGGTTTTGCCGTTGGTTCCCGTTATGGCCACCAGAGGCCCCCCGATGAACCGGCCTGCCAGTTCCAGTTCCCCCCAGACCGGAATGCCTGCCCGGTCCGCCCGATGCACCACCGGATTGTCCCGTGGTATCCCCGGGGAAATTACCACCAGGTCCATCTGCAGGTCAACAGGATCCGGGAAGGACCCGAACAGGCAGGCGGCCCCCATATCCTCCAGTGCTTTTTTCTCGAAGGTCCGGGTCTCTTCCGGCGCCTGATCTGCCACCAGAACCACCGCACCGTTTGACCGGAGCAGTTCTGCTGCAGCCAGACCACTTTTCCCGGTACCCAGTACCAGGACTCTGAGCCCATTCCATTGTATATCCATCGGTGTTCCCCCCGCTGTTATATAAGAAAGACGGCAAGACCGGCTGCCGCACAGAACCAGGAGGTCAGGGCGAAGCGCCGGACCACCCGGGTTTCCTCCATACCTCCCAATTCAAAATGGTGGTGCAGTGGAGCCATCCGGAAAATCCGCTTTCCGTCCCGGAGACGGAATGAGGCCACCTGCAGAATCACCGACAGAGTTTCGGCCAGGGGGATCCCGGCCAGGATCAGCAGACTCAGTTCGGTTCCGGTGCATAGAGCCAAAGCTCCGGCAGCCCCTCCCAGAGCCAAAGACCCGGTATCACCCATAAACACCCGGGCGGGGTTCCTGTTATACCAAAGAAAACCCAGGAGAGCCGGAAGAAGCAGCAGAACGAAATGGACTCCTCCGGAGAAGCCGGTCACCAGGCTGAGAATTCCCAGAGCGGCAAATACCGGGAGGCTGACCCGGGTCAGAAGCCCGTCCAGACCATCGGTAAGGTTGAAGGCATTGCTGAATCCGGTCAGCACCAGAACCGCCAGGGGAATTCTCAGCCAGCCTGCCTCCAGGGGAAGCCTGCGGCTGAAAAAATATAGATCTCCCCCGGTGGTACCCTGAAAAATAAACAGGGTAATGGCCACACTCAGCAACAGCTGGCCGGCCATTTTCTGTCCCGGGGTCAGTCCCTCACTGCGCCGGCGCCGGATTTTCAGGATATCATCCAGGTAACCCAGAAATCCGAAGCCCAGAAGGGAAAAGGTCACCGGATAAGAGACTCCGGAGCCCGGAAGAACCGCCAGGAAGATCACAGGGAACAGAAAAATCAGTCCTCCCATGGTGGGGGTCCCCTCCTTGTTGAGGTGCTTCCGGGGCCCGTCGGAACGGATAGCCTGGCCGAATTTCATCCTGGTGAGCCAGGGGATCATGACCCGCCCGGAAACCACTGCCAGGACCAGGGAAATCAATCCCGGCAGCCAGATAAGATCTCCTGTCACGGTCTGTCCTCCTCCTTCAGCAGTTCCACGATGCTTTCCATACCCATAATCCGGCTCCCCTTGATCAGCACGGTATCCCCCGGAACCAGTCTGGCGGCTATCCAGCGGGCCGCCTCCGTGTTGTTATCGAATGAGGCACTCTGATTCTCCGGCAGACCGGCCTCCAGGGCCCCTGTACGGATATCCCGGGCCATCTCCCCCACGGTGGCCAGCAGTTCAGTTCCCTGCTCCACAGCGTACCGCCCCACTGCCAGGTGTTCGCGTTTTTCCAGGGCTCCCAGTTCCCTCATGTCTCCCAGGACTGCCACTTTCCTTCCATTTCTCTGGCCCAGAATGTTCAGGGAAGCTCTGGTGGAATCCGGATTGGCGTTATAGCAGTCATTGATCACTGTGCTTCCCTGGATCCCCGCCAGAAACTCCAGCCGGTTGTTGCTGAGCCGGGCCCTGGAAAGACCCCGGGCGCAGGTCTCCGGATCCATTCCCAGGATCAGACCGGTCTCTATGGCAGCCAGGGCATCCAGTATATTGTGGAGTCCCGGATAGGGCAGCACGACTTCAGCCTCTCCGGAAGAAGACACCACCCGGAAGCAGCTGCCTCCATCGGAATGACGGATATCCATGGCGCGTATATCTGCTCCGGCGCCCAGGCCAAAAATCCTCACAGTCCCCCGGCAGCGGGAAATCATTTTCTCTGTCCATGAATCCTCGCCGTTCAGTATGCAAAACCCTTCCGTATTAATAGCCTCTGCCAGTTCCCCCTTGGCCAGAAATATATTTTCCGCAGATCCCAGCAGCTCAAAATGGGTCAGGCCGACGTTGGTAATAATCCCGATGTCCGGACGGGCAATGCGGCAAAGCTGGTCAATCTGCCCCAGGCCCCTCATACCCATTTCCACCACCAGGGCTCTGGTCTCCTCCGTCAGTCCAAATATGGTCATGGGAAGACCGATCTCGTTGTTGTAACTGCCCTGGGAGGCCAGCACCTCAAACTGTTCAGCCAGTACGGCCCTTACCATATCCTTGGTGGTGGTTTTCCCGCTGGATCCCGTTACGGCCACCACCGGGATATCGTGACGGTTCCGGTAGGAGGCTGCCAGCCGATGCATGGCCTCCAGAGTATCGTCCACTTCAATCAGGGCAGCCTCCGGATCAAGACCTTCCAGGGCCGGATGGTTTTTCTCCACCACAGCCAGGGCCGCCCCGGCTCTAAAGGCCTGGGGCAGATACAGGTGACCATCCGTCCGTTCTCCCCGCACCGCAAAAAAGAGGGCTCCGGCAGACATCGTCCGGGTATCCGCCGATACTGTGTCCACCAGCCCTTCTTCCGCTCCGCTCAAGCATTTCAGAGTGCCTCCGGTAATGGAGGCAATCTCCGAAAAGGTTCCCAATGGTTTTTTCATCTGCTGCTCCTGTGGGAGATTGCCTGCCGGGCCACCTGAAAATCGCTGAAAGGATGTCTGGTGGTTCCTATGATCTGGTATTCCTCATGCCCTTTTCCTGCAATCAGGACCAGATCTCCCGGGCCGGCCATGGCCACCGCCTCTTCGATGGCCTCTCTCCGGTTTCCGATTATTTTGTAGTGGTCTCCTGCCCTTCTGGCCCCTTCTTCCACCTGGGCCAGAATCCTCATGGGATCCTCGGTCCGGGGATTGTCTGAGGTGAGAATGGCCACGTCACTTAAGCGCACACCAATTTCTCCCATCAGGGGGCGTTTGGAACTGTCCCGGTCACCGCCACATCCGAAGACCACGATCACCCGGTTCCTGGTGATCTCGCGGGCGGTATTCAGAACGTTTTCCAGACTGTCCGGGGTGTGGGCATAGTCCACCACCACCGCAAAGTCCTGGCCTTCGGTCACCGGCTCAAAACGGCCGGTGACCCGGGCTTCGCTCAGGGCTCCGGCAATCACTCCGGGACCGACTCCCTCCTCCATGGCTGCCGCCACTGCCGCCAGGCAGTTATACACGCTGAAACGGCCGGTCAGGGTGAGACCCAATGGTATTTTACCCCCTGGATATCTCAATGTAAAGGTGGTCCCGGTGAGACCGGTGTGGATGTCCTCCGCCGAAAAATCAGCTGGGTTCCGGATCCCATACCAGATGACCCGGGCACCGGTGGAGGCTGCAATCCGGGCAGAGGCCGGATCGTCGGCGTTGAGAACCGCATAATGCTTTCCATCCCCCGGTAGCATGGCAAACAGTTTCAGTTTGGCCTGAAAATAGTCCTCCATGTCCCGGTGGAAATCCAGATGATCCTGGGTAAGATTGGTAAACACTGCACCGTTAAAGTCACAGCATGCCACCCGCTCAAGGCTCAGGGCATGGGAGGACACCTCCATTACGCAGCAGTCTGCCTCCATATCCGCCAGCTGCCGGAACATTTCCTGCAGATCCCTGGACTCCGGAGTGGTGTGGGAGGCCGGCAGCACCTGATCATTCAGAGTGTTCTCTATGGTCCCGAACAGTCCGGTTTTTCTGTCCGCCGCCCTGAAAATGGTCTTGAGAAGACTGGTGGTGGAAGTCTTTCCGTTGGTTCCTGTCACTCCGATCAGCCGGAATTCCCGGGACGGATGTCCATAGAATGCTGCCGACAGACAGGCCAGGGCCTGTCTCGGATTGTCCACCAGCACTGCAGCCGGAGCGGTAAATTCCTGGGGATCATCGCTGTACACCACGGCGGAAGCACCGGCCTCCAGTGCCCGGGAAATATAGCGGTGTCCATCATCCTGAAGGCCCCGGATGGCCACAAAAACCCAGCCCTCATCCACCTGACGCGAGTCATAGGTGATTCCTTTCACCTCAATATTAACGTCTCCCCTTACCTGCCGGGGACTGATTTCCTTAAGCAGTTCCTTCAGTTTCATGGATTCCCTCCCGTTTCCGTACTGCAGGTGACCTGAACCTGGGAGCCCTTGGGAGCAAAGGTTCCCGCTTCAGGGAACTGACCGGTCACCAGGCCACTACCGTTAACTGAGATCACCAGACCGGCAGACTCCAGTATTCTGGCAGCTTCCACGACCCGGGTTCCCGTCACATCCGGCACCACCACCTGCTCATGACCGGCCGGTGCCTCTTCCATTGTCAGGGTCACCGTGGTACCCCGTGGCACCCTGATATCTTTTCTGGGGTCCTGGTTCACCACCAGATCCCCGGTGCCTTCCAGTCTCAGTCCCAGTCCCAGTTCACTGAGTCTTGCCGCCACCGCGTCCAGATGCATCCCGATAAAATCCGGTACCCGCACGTCTGCAGGGGCTTCCCGGGATTCCGGATCTTCCGGGCTGTCCTCTTCAAACAGCACCTGATAGTCGGGGCTCAGTCCCCGCAGACTCAGAGCCTCCTCCATAACCCTGGACGCGGTAGGCCCTGCCGTACCCCCTCCGGAAGCATCTTCCACATCCGGAGCGTCCACAATCACCAGGGTAACAATTTCAGGATCTTCAATGGGGGCCACACTGAGGAAGGAAGTGATAAACTTATCCTTCAGATAGCCTCCGGTCTCGCTGGGCTTCTGGGCCGTACCGGTCTTTCCTCCCACCCGGAATCCTTTCACCGCACCATTTTTTGCTGTTCCCTTAACTACAGCCGCTTCCAGCATCTCCCGGATCTCCCGGGAAGTCTGCTCCGACACCACCCGCTGTCCGGTAACACCGTTTTCCCCTCCGGTGACCAGTCCGTTTCCGTCCCGGATCTCTCTGACCAGCACTGGATCCACCTTCAGTCCCCCGTTCACCAGGGAAGAGACGGCGGCGGCCAGCTGCACCGGGCTGACAGCAATTCCCTGCCCGATGGAACTGGTGGCCACATAGATATTCTGCTCACTCTCCGGCATAATCCCGCTGGCCTGTCCGGTGAACTTCAGAGGAGTCCTGCTGCCCATACCCAGAGTCCGGTAAAAATCGAACAGGGTGCCGGGTGCCGCTTTCTGCTGTTTCAGGGCCGCCTCCACAAACACCGGATTGCAGGAATTACCCAGGGCTTCGGTAAAGGTCTGCTGCCCGTGGGGGTCGTGGCTCCTCCAGCAGCGGATCCGGATGCCCCCCACGTGAATGTATCCTTTGTCGTAGAACTGGCTCTCAGGCCGCACGGTACCCTGCTCCAGCAGGGCCCCTGCGGTAATTATCTTGAACGTGGAACCGGGTTCATACACTTTCTGAATGGCAGGATTCTGCCAGGTATCCTGAGGAAAGCTGCCATAACTGGCTGCGTCGAAGTCGGGCTTTCCGGTCATGGCCAGGATCTCACCGTTACGGGGATCCATCACCAGAATGGTAATCCTCTCGGCTCCTGTTTCCAGCAGCAGTTCCTCTGCATACTTTTCCACCCGGTACTGGAGCCGGGCATCCAGGGTCAGCACCAGGGTGCTTCCCTGCACCGGCGGTTCATAATTGTGGACGCTCTCCGGGATCGTCCGGGCCCTGGAGTCAATCTCGATGCGGATCTGTCCCGGTTCTCCGGACAGAATGTCGTCGTAGGTTACCTCAAGGCCCGCCAGCCCCTGGTTATCCAGTCCGGCAAACCCTATGGTCTGGCTGGCCAGATGTCCTTTGGGATAATAGCGCTGGCTCTCCTCAAACAAAACAACGCCCGGAAATTTCAGTTCCCTGATCTCCGGACCTGCCCGAAATGGTATTTTTCTTTTCAGCCAGACAAAGTTGCTGTCGGCGGTGAGTTTCTCCAGCACCAGATCCGGTTCCATTTCCAGGATTTCTCCCAGTCTTTCGGCCATCTCTCCGGCATCAAATTTTCCGGCCCTTATTTCTGCAGGAAACACAGCCACGGACTCACCGGCTGTACTGGCGGCCAGCACTTCCCCGTTGCGGTCCACGATATCTCCCCGCCGGGCCTCCACGCTGACCGACTTCAGACGGTTGTTCAGTGCGTCCTCACGGTACTGGGCCCGCTGCACCACCTGCAGAGAAAAAAGCTGGTAAATAACCAGCAGAAACGCCATGCTGAAAAGTCCGGTCACCACCATCATACGGATCCGGTTGTTATTCATAATATGCTCCCCTTATCAGAGTTTCCACCGGTTCAGTATACCACTGAGGGGGCCCTGCGCCAATTGTACTGCGGTCACTTCAGAAGCAGTATACACTCCCAAGGTCTCCGCAGTGTCCTGTTCCTGCGGATTTCTCACGATCAGACCCAGGGGCAGCATCTGATTTGCATCCGGACGGTTCATGGCCAGAGCCACTTCAGCCTGCTGTTCAATCTTATCCAGGGTTCCCAGGTATCCGATTTCCAGCTGAAGTCTCTCATTGGCCACCTGCATGCCGGAAATCTGACTTTCGTAATAGGCTATCTGCTGGTTTCTGGCAGTAAGAATCCCCCGGCTGGCCAGGTACAGTACCCCGATACAGAAAAAAATCAGCACGGTGGACAGAAGATCCCACTTAAACCCATTTCTCCGTTGGGTGGCCTCCACGTTGCGGCAATAGCTGAGCCTCCGGCGGGGTGCCTCATGCCGGCCTTTTTTTATGTTCTGCTGTCTGTTCATTGATCCTGCACCCTTTCCGCCACCCGCAGTCTGGCGCTGCGGGCCCTTCTGTTTTCCTTAAGTTCCTCTTCATCCGGCGCCACCGGCCTGCGGTTCACCAGTTTCAGAAGAGGACTGCGGCCACAAACACAAACGGGAAACTCCGGAGGACAGATGCAACCCTGCACCTGAGACCGGAAATATTCCTTTACAATCCGGTCTTCCAGAGAATGGAACGTGATCACAGCGATTCTTCCCCCGGGTTTCAGGGCCAGCACCGCCTTTTCCAAAGCCTCCTTCAGAGCACCCAGTTCATCGTTCACCTCAATCCGCAGAGCCTGGAAGGTTTTCCGGGCCGGGTGTCCCCCTTCTCTGCGCACCTGAGCCGGTATGGCCTGACGGATCTTCTCCACCAGGTCCCCGGTGGTTTCCAGAGGCCTCTCCTTCCTGCCTTCCAGAATGAACTCCACAATTCTTTCCGCCCAGCGCTCCTCCCCGTATTCCTTCAGGATCCGTATCAGGTCCTGTCTGGTGTATGTGTTCACCACTTCCCGGGCGGTCAGGGGATGGCTGCGGTCCATCCGCATATCCAGCGGGGCCTCCTGATGGTAACTGAATCCCCGTTCCCCTTCATCCAGCTGGGGGGAGGAGACTCCCAGATCGAACACCACACCGTCCAGACCGTTTATTCCCAGATCCTCCAGAACCCGGTCCAGCTGACGGAAATTGCTTTTGACAATCCGGACGTTGCTATGGCCGGAAAACCGCTTCCTTCCGTTTTCCAGAGCCACACTGTCCTGGTCAAGCCCGATCAGCAGCCCGGTTTCCCCCAGGGACTCCAGGATCATGGCGGCATGACCTCCCCCTCCCAGAGTACAGTCCAGATAGACTCCATCCTTTCTGACCCCCAGAAGATTTATGGTTTCCTTCAGCAGAACGGTCCTGTGTTCAAACAACTCTGTCACCTCAAATATTCAGATCAAGAACGGACAGTTTGTCCGCCAGCTGATCATAATCCATTTCCTGCGAACTGCTGTATTTCTCCCAGCGTTCCCGGGCCCAGACCTCCACCCGGTTCAGAACCCCGATTACCACCGCATCCCGCACCAGGCCGGCGTGATCCACCAGATTCTGGGGTACCAGGATCCTTCCCTGCCGGTCCACCTCACATTCGGCCGCTCCGGAGAAAAACATCCGGACAAAAGCTCTGGCCTCCCGGTTGGTCAGGGACAGGTTTCTCAGTTTTCCCTCGATGATTTCCCATTCCTTCATGGGATACAGAAAAAGGGCCGAGTCCATTCCCTTGGTCATTACGAATCGCATACCCAGTTCCTCCCGGAATCTGGCTGGCACGATCAGTCTGCTTTTGTTGTCCAGCGTATGGCTGTATTCCCCAATGAACATTCCGGCACCTCTGTGGTTTGCTGTGGCTCTATTTTACCACTTTCCCCCACTTTTCTCCACATTATGCTATTTTAATTCCACAAAAACCCCCAAAACCCTGCATTTTGCATAAAAAAAAGACCCCGGAGGGTCATAAAATTCTATTGTTTCCGTTTTCTGCCCAGAAGAAGCCACAGCACCAGGATCACAGCCAGAAATACCAGCCCATACATGAGATTTCTGGCCAGAAGCTGTATGGCACCCAGGGACAGAAGCGTTACCACCAGCCCGGCAATCAGCACCCCTGCACTGACCGCCAGAAAGGCCCTGGGCACCGCCATGCGGCTGAGAAAAGCCAGGAGACTTCCGGTCCAGGCCCCGGTCCCGGGAGCGGGGATGGCCACAAAGGCCACCAGGGCTGCCGTTTCAAATTTTTCGTATTTCCGCCTTTTTTCCTCAGCTGACTTCAGAATCCTGCCGATCAGGCGGCCCAGCGGGGGAAACCCGGACAAAAATTTAAGAACCGGATTCAGAAACAGCAGAATGGGAAGAACCGGAACCAGATTTCCTGCGACACAGTACAGGTAATTGGTCACCGGATCAATTCCCAGAGCCAGTCCCAGGGGCACTGCCACCCTCAGTTCTGTAATGGGAACCATGGAGAGGAAAAACACCCGGATCTCCGGAGGAAGGAAAGTTACCATTTCAACAATTTTTTCTGCCATGTATTACTACTCCTTTTCCTCCCGGACGCGCCCGAAAGGCAGCCGGATGATGTCTTCTCCCAGAGCCGTCGACAGCGCATTGATCACCGCAGCCGGCACGGGAACACAGGCGATTTCCCCGATGCTTTTGGCCCCAAAAGGCCCCTCGGCCTCCAGGGACTCCACAAATGCGGTACAGATTTCCGGCAGATCCGGTGCAGTCAGCATCCGGTAACGGCCCAGGCTGTCTCTGGTGATTCGGCCCTGTCCGTCGATTCCCAGATCCTCTGACAGAGCCATGCCGGCTCCCATCTGGACCGCTCCGTGAATCTGTCCCTCCAGGGACCCGGGATTCAGCACCCTGCCCACGTCATGGACTGCCGTATAATCCACCAGCTCCGCCCGGCCGGACTCCCGGTGCACCCGGACCGTGGCGAAATGTGCGGCATAGCTCATGGGATCAGCGCCGGAAGTATGGGTGGCAGCGGAATACAGATCCCGCTTCAGTTCCCGGAATATACGGCCGGCCAGTTCCCGCCAGGATACCCGGGTTCCATCCGGAAACCACAGACTCCCATCCCGGGGTGTGCTCCCTTCCGGATACCCCAGATCCCCGGCTCCCCGGATCAGCTGTTCCTTAAGATCTTCTGCTGCTTTTTTTGCTGCCCGGCCCGCCACGAAGACACTGCGGCTGGCATAGCACCCCAGATCAAAGGGGCAGGATGAAGTGTCCCCTTCGGTAACACCGATACCTTCTGCCGGAATTCCGAGAACCTCACCGGCGATCTGGGTGAAGACCGTGGCAGCCCCCGTACCCATGTCGGTGGTCCCGGTGATCAGGTTCACCGATCCGTCCATATTCATTTTCAGAGCCATGGTGGTGGTATCGAAATGCACCGGATACATGCCGTTTCCATGAACCCCCAAAGCCATGGCGGTGCCATATTCCCAACCGTCTTTTTCACTTCTTGACCCCGGTGTCTCCCCATGGAGGGCCAGTCCCTTCTCCATGGTTTCCAGCAGACCACAGCTGCCGGCTGTCTCCCCGGTCAGTGGGTCAGGATCCCCGGGGCGCATGGCATATTCCCGGCGGAACCGCCAGGGGTCCTCCCCCAGAAACCGGGCGGTCCGGTCCATATGGATTTCCAGTGCCGTGATCAGCTGGGTGGATCCATAGCCCCGCATGGCGGAGGCCACCGGTTTGTTGGTGAGAACCGACCGGGCACGGTAATAGATGCCGGGAATGCGGTAAAGCCGGAACGGTTTTCCGCTCATGGCCCAGATAAAGTCCTCCCCGCTGCTGGCATAGGCTCCGGCATCCGCCAGAAGATCGATTTCCAGTCCCACCAGCCGGTCCTGACGGATATAGGAGGTAAGAACGGCCTCCATACCATAACTGACCCGGGTTGCCTGCATGGTCTCCCGACGGGTAAGGTTCAGTTTCACCGGTCGGTTCAGATCCCTGGCAGCAAACGCCGCCAGGGGCTCCAGGATAATCTCCAGCTCGGAGCCGAAGGATCCCCCCATTACCGGCTTTATCACCCGGATGGCAGACTGGGGCATTTCCAGCAGTTCAGCCAGAATCATCCGGGCCGAAAAAATGTTTTGGG
>JAXGWN010000013.1:0-12934 GCA_040773285.1 Bacillota bacterium | reverse complement strand
CTGAATGGTTTTAAAGTTGGTGAGCATGCCGCCCAGCCATCTCTGGTTGACAAAATAGGATCCGGAGCGCACTGCCTCCTCACGGATGGAATCCTGTGCCTGCTTTTTGGTTCCCACAAACAGAACCTTTTTGCCATCGGCGGCCAGATCCCGCAGGAAGTAGTAGGCATCGTCCAGCAGTTTTACGGTCTGCTGCAGATCGATGATGTAAATACCGTTACGGTCGGTGAAGATGTACTTGGCCATCTTCGGGTTCCAGCGGCGGGTCTGGTGTCCGAAGTGGACCCCAGCCTCCAGCAACTGTTTCATTGAAATAACTGCCATGTGTTTTTCCTCCTTGGTTTTTTGCTTCCGTACACATCAACGGCTCCGGGGACCCGTAGGCACCTTCCGGAGACTCCGCATACGTGCTTATTCACACTCAACTACTATAGCACAACACCGCGGCCCCGGCAAGAAAAATCCGCCGGAACCAAAATGGTTCCGGCGGGGTATTACCGGTACTCCTCCAGCAGGAAAGCCATATCCGAAGGAGTGCGGCGGCGGCGGACCAGGGGCTCTTCTCTGAACCCCGGATTGCGGTCATGCCAGTCCGGTTTGTCCCGGCGGTACAGCACTCCCAGGGGAATCTTCTCTTCCCATTCCAGAGCCCGCCGGAAAGCTTCCACCTGGTCTGTGGGATCGTAGGACTCCTCCAGGAAATATGTGTGTTCCTTATACCAGCGGAAGGTATTCACCTTATTGTAGGACACACAGGGCTGCAGGATGTCCACCAAAGCATATCCCTTGTGCAGGATGGCCTGTTTCATCAGTTCCTTCAGATGCTCCGGATGTCCGGCGAAACCCCGGGCCACAAAACTGCAGTCCAGGCTGACTGCCAGGGCCAGGGGCTTCAGAGCGTCGGATTTCACACCGTCGTACTGGATACTGGCCTTCTGACCCAGGGCTGTGGTGGGGGATCCCTGTCCCTTGGTGAGTCCATAAATCTGATTGTCATGAACCAGGTGGGTGATATTTACGTTCCGGCGGATGTTGTGGATCAGGTGGTTTCCCCCCTCGCCATAACTGTCTCCGTCCCCGGTGGTGACAATCACCGGAAGATCCGGATGCACCATATGAATCCCTGCCGCCGGGGGACGGGCCCGGCCGTGGAGACCATTGAATACATTGGCCTTCAGGTAGTGGGGCAGTTTGGCCGCCTGCCCTATTCCGGATACCAGCATGGCCTGATCCGGCGGAATATCCAGTTCCTCCAGGGCCTGTTTCAGACTTTCCAGTATGGAGAAGTTTCCGCAGCCCGGACACCAGGCAATCTCATCCGTGGATTCGTAGCGGTTTTTGTCCGTCACTGTTCTTTCACCTCCTTCAGCCAGCGCTCTGCAATCTCCTGCCCGCACATCTGCCGGCCGTCAAAACGCAGGATGCTGCCGCTCATGGCGATTCCGGTCTCCTGGCGGATCAGACGGGCCAGCTGTCCTGTGGCATTCTGTTCCACGCCGACGAAGTCCACCTTCATATCCCGGAGCCGGAACAGGGTCCGGACCGGCAGGGGATAGAGATCCCCGAATACCAGCACTCCCACCGGGTACCCCTTCTTTCCAAGGATCTCCCGGGCCTCCAGCAGGGGTCCTTCCATGGATCCCCATCCCACAAGAACCGTCTCCGGTTCCCCAGGACCTTCATACAGAGGCTCCTCCATCTCTCCGGCCAGCATTTTCATCTTGCCCATGCGCTTTTTGGTCATACGGATCCGCATTTCTGCTGACTCGGTGATGTGTCCTTCCTCGGTGTGTTCATCGCTGTCAGCCACCACCACCTGGCCGGGAGCAGCTCCCGGAACCAGCCGGGGGGATACCGGACCGTACTCCGTGCTGTAGCGCCGGTATTCCCGGTCAGTCCATTCCCCGGGATCTGCCAGATGCCTTTCGATCTCAAGATCGGCCAGATCCGGCGGTTCTGTGGTCCGGGAGACATCCGCCACATACTGGTCGCTGAGCAGAATGACCGGAATCTGGTATTTGTCTGCCAGATTCAGCGCCCGGAAGGTGGTATCAAATGCGTGCCGCGGGTTCCGGACCGAGGTCACCATCCGGGGGAATTCTCCCTGGGCTGCGGTCAGCACAAAGGACAGGTCCCCCTGTTCCGTTCTGGTGGGAAATCCTGTGGCCGGACCCGGTCTCTGGACATTGGCCACCAAAACAGGCGTCTCCGTAATGCCGGCCAGTCCCAGAGCCTCCACCATCAGGGAGAAGCCTCCCCCGGAGGTTCCGGTCATGGCCCGGGCTCCCCCATAGGAGGCCCCGATGGCCATGTTTATGGCAGCGATCTCATCCTCTGCCTGTTCCACGACGATCCCGGTTTTATCCCGGGAGGCCGCCAGCACATTCATGATACCGGTGGATGGGGTCATCGGGTAGGCAGAATAGAAATCCAGCCCGGCCGCCAGGGCCCCCAGAGCCACTGCCTCGTTGCCGTTAAGAAGCAGATTCCCCGCCGGAGCTCCCGGCGGCAGTTCATACCGTACTTCGCCCATACTATAGCAGGTTTCGAGAATGCTGAGATTGGCTGCCAGCACTTCCCCGGAAAACTGTCCCGCAAGCAGTTCTTTAAGAACTCCGGTTCCCAGCCCCAGCATCTTCAGCAGATATCCCAGGGCTCCGGTTCCGGCCACCCGGGGATTGCCCGCCTCTTTGGCCAGCCGGGCCAGGGGAAGGGAATGGAAAGCCGGGTGGGATACCTGCAGGTCCCCGTCCCCAAGGATTACTCCCCCGGGCTTCAGCCGGTCCTGGTGCAGTTCTGCCGTTTCCCGGTTCAGGGCCACAATCACGTCGGGATCCGGATCGTGGCTGGTGGCTGTTTCCGTTCCGGAACGGACCAGAATAAAATTGTGGCCACCCCGGATCCTGGACATGTAGTCCTTGCTGGTGAAAACGGCATAACCTTCTCTGTGCAGGGTCTTTTCCAGCAGGGATGCCAGGGTATCCATACCCTGGCCGGCCTCCCCGCCGATCAGAACGTTTATCAGCAATGGGTTCACCTCCGTCGTCAGTCTTACTTATATATTAGGTTTCTTTCCGTGAAATCCTCCGGATTTCCCGGAAAAAGAAAAAAACCGGAATCAATCCGGTTTTTCCGGTGTCTCCCCCCGGTGGGCATGGGGATGGGACCGGTCGTAGATTTCCTTAAGATGTCCCCGGGTCACGTGGGTATAAATCTGGGTTGTGGACAGGTTCTCGTGTCCCAGAAGTTCCTGAACCACCCGAAGATCGGCCCCGTTCTCCAGCAGATGGGTGGCATAGGAGTGCCTCAGCATGTGGGGATGGATACTGCCCACCCCCAGAAGCCGACCGTAACGGTCCAGAATTTTCCGCACGGACCGGTCCCCCAGGGGTCCCTGGCGGCTGTTGAAAAACAGGTCCGGAGACTCCCTGGGTCCCAGCAGGGGCCGGGCCGATTCCAGATAAATTTCCAGCACTTCCTTCAGCATCCGTCCATAGGGAACAATCCGTTCCTTCCGGCCCTTACCCAGCACCCGGATGGTCCTGCGTTCCTGGTCAAAATCTCCGGTCCGCAGGATCACCAGTTCCCCCACCCGGATTCCGGTGCAGTACAGGATCTCCAGGATAAGCCGGTCCCGGACACCCTCCGGCTCCGACATGTCCGGAAGGTCCATCAGCCGGGAAATCTGGTCCGGATAAAGAAACTCCGGCAGCCGCCTGTCCTTTTTCGGAGAATGAATGTTCTCCATGGGAGACGACTCCAGATATTCCTCCTCCACCAGGAACCGGTAGAACGTTCTCAAAGAGGTCATATGACGGGCCATGGTGGTCCTGGCCAGCTGTTTCAGGTTCAGATGGGAGAAATACCTCCGCACGGTTCCATGGGTTACCCTGCCGGGGTCCGTTTCTCCGGACTGTTCCTCGAACCAGGCGAAAAAGGCCTCCAGATCTTTCCTGTAGGCCTCTGTGGTTCTTATGGAATAGTTTTTCTCACCGGTGAGAATCCTGAGATACGTTTCCAGCAGTTCTCTTTGATCCACATTCTCACCCTCTCAGCAGGCTGTCCCGGCTCAGCATATTCTCCAGCGCCTCCAGCGCCCGGGAAGCCAGTTTTTCATTGCGCAGTTTTTTGGCCCGGATCCGTTCCGTCAGGGGGGGCAGCAGACCCCAATTGATGTTAACCGGCTGAAAACTGTCTGGGGATGCCGTGGTAATGTAATGCATCAGTGCGCCTGTGGCCGTCTCTTCCGGAAGAACAATGGTCCGGTTTTCCAGCAGCCGGGCCGCTCCGGCCACTCCGGCCACCAGTCCGGAGGCGGTGCTTTCAATATAGCCCTCCACCCCGGTCAGCTGACCTGCAAAAAAGAGCATCCTGTTATCCCGGCAGGAACCGTCCGCCTCCAGAACCCTGGGGCTGCACAGATAACTGTTCCGGTGCATTACTCCGTAGCGGACAACTTCCGCTTCCTCCAGCCCGGGAATCAGCTGCATCATTTTCTTCTGCTCCCCCCAGGTGAGGCTGGTCTGGAAGCCCACCAGATTGAAGAGGCTGCGGCTGGCGTTGTCGATTCTCAGCTGGACAGCCGCAAATGGTTCCCGGCCTGTCCGGGGATCCGTGAGTCCCACCGGCTTCAGGGGACCAAAGGCCAGGGTCATGGGGCCCCGGCGGGCCATTTCCTCCACCGGCATGCAGCCTTCGAAATATATTTCTTCCCCCTCTATGTCCGGTTTATGTTTTTCAGCAGATACCAGAAATTCCACCAGATTTTCATACTGCTGCCGGTCCAGGGGGCAGTTGATGTAATCCGGGGTTCCCCGCCCGTAGCGGGACCCCCACCAGGCCAGGTCCATATTGATGGACTCTCCGGTGACCAGCGGAGCTGCCGCATCAAAGAAATGAAGATACCCGGTTCCCAGACGCTGACGGATGTCTTCAGCCAGCCTGGAATCCGTCAGGGGGCCTGTGGCGATCACCACCAGATCCCCGGGGGGAATCCGGTCCACCCTCTGACGGATGACCCGGATCAGGGGATGGGTGGTGATCTTCTCTGTGATGTAACTGCTGAAGGCCTCCCGGTCAACAGCCAGGGCTCCCCCGGCGGGGACCCGGGTGGCATCGGCCGCCTCCATGATCAGGGACCCCAGACGGCGAAGTTCCTCCTTAAGAAGACCGGCCCCGTTGGTAAGATCCCCGGACCGCAGGGAATTGCTGCACACCAGTTCCCCCAGTTTGTCTCCGTGATGGGCCGGGGTCATCTCCAGGGGCCGCATTTCCAGAAGATCCACCGGAACACCCCGTCGGGCCAGCTGCCAGGCGGCTTCAGGGCCGGCCAGGCCCCCTCCTGCTATGGTGGCTCTCATTCTTCCGCCTCTTTCTTTTTGGTGTTTTTATCCTTCTTCTTCTGCTGCTCCGTATACCCGCATTCCTCCCGGAGACAGTAACGGTACCCGCCAAACCGTTTGGGCTTGGCAGCCAGAGCGTAGCCACATTCCGGACAGGGGTCCTTCAGGGGCAGGTCCCAGGAGACGAAATCACAGTCCGGATAGCCGCTGCATCCGTAGAAGGTCCGTCCGGTTCTGGTCTTTTTCTCCACCACCTCCCGGCCACACTTCGGGCAGTCAGTCCCGGTGCCCACCACCAGTGGCTTGGTATTGCGGCATTCAGGAAAGCCGGGACAGGCCAGGAATTTCCCGTAGCGGCCCATCTTGTAAACCATCTGGCGGCCGCATTTTTCACAGGTCACGTCGGAAACCTCATCCTCCAGCTGCACCTTCCCGATGGCTTCTCCGGCCTTCTCCAGTTCCTCATGGAAGGGACCATAGAAATCCTCCAGGACTTCCCGCCAGTTGAGGGCTCCGTCTTCGATCCGGTCCAGCCTGGACTCCATATCCGCAGTGAATTTCAGATCGATCACCCGGGTGAAGTGGCTCTTCAGCAGATCCAGCACTACCCGTCCCAGTTCGGTGGAGTAAAACTGCTTGCTCTCCCGGACCACGTATCCCCGCTTCAGAATGGTTTCAATGGTGGGAGCATAGGTGCTGGGACGGCCGATCCCAGCCTCCTCCAGAGCCTTTACCAGGCTGGCCTCCGTATAACGGGCCGGCGGCTGGGTGAAATGCTGGCTGGGGGTAAGGCTCTCCAGTTCCACTGCTGTTCCTTCGGGGACATCCGGCAAAATGGACTCAGACGCCTCATCCTTTCCGGAGTCCCGGTCCAGTTTCAGAAAACCGGGAAACACCACCACGGATCCTGTGGCCCGGAACACACCGGTGCCCCGGGGTGTGACCGCCTCAATGTCCATGGTAGTGGCATCCAACACTGCGGAAGCCATCTGGCTGGCCATGAATCTCTCCCAGATCAGGCGGTACAGCCGCATCTGGTCCCGGGACAGCCGTTCCTTAACGGTCTGGGGATCCCGGTCGGCCTCGGTGGGACGGATGGCCTCGTGGGCATCCTGAATATTCTTTCTTCCCGGAAATACCCGGGGCTTTGCCGGCAGGTAGTCATCTCCAAAATGGCTCCGGATATACTCACGGGCCTCTTCGGTCGCCGTGGCGGACAGCCGGGTTGAATCCGTACGGATGTAGGTGATAAGACCCACAGTACCGCCTCCGGCTTTTCCCAGGTCAATCCCCTCATAGAGCTGCTGGGCAATCTGCATGGTTTTCCGGGCTGTGAAGCCCAGTTTTCTGGCAGCTTCCTGCTGGAGGCTGCTGGTGGTAAACGGAGCATAGGGATTTCTTTTTCTGTTCTTTTTTCTGACCTGAATCACTTTGCAGCCTGGGTTTTCCAGAACCTTCAGCACCTGATCCATTTCCTGGGCCGAGGTTATCTCAGCCTTCTTTCCATCCAGGGTGTGGAGTTTTGCGTCCCAGCGGTCAGGCCGGCTGGAAAATGCCCCGGTCAGCTGCCAGTATTCCTCGGGGACGAAGGCGTCGATCTCGTCTTCCCGCTCCACGATCATCCGGACGGCCACCGATTGCACCCGTCCGGCACTGAGACCCTTTTTCACTTTCTTCCACAGAAGGGGGCTCAGTTCGTATCCCACCAGCCGGTCCAGAACGCGACGGGCCTGCTGTGCATCCACCCTGTTTATATTGAGAGGCCTTGGATGCCTGACTGCCTCCCGGATGGCGTCCTGGGTGATCTCATGAAATTCAATCCGGGTATTTTCATCCGGAGGCAGACCCAGTGCATTGTGCAGATGCCAGGCAATGGCCTCCCCCTCCCGGTCCGGGTCCGTTGCCAGCAGGATTCGGGTGCTCTTTTTTGCGGCGTCCTTCAGTTCCTTCAGCAGTTTCCCCTTGCCCCGGATGGTGATGTACTGAGGTTCGAACCGGTTCTCCGGATCCACCCCCATCTTGCTTTTGGGCAGATCGATCACGTGACCCATTGAGGATTTCACCGTATAGCGGGATCCCAGAAATTTATTGATGGTTTTTGCTTTGGCTGGTGATTCCACGATCACCAGAGTTTTTGAATCAGCCATAACGTCTCCTTGACTTTATTGATCATTTTTATGGTTCCGGCCAGCCAAACGCCAGCAGGTCCTCCGGCTCCAGGGCCGGTATGGCCCCGTCTGCGATCAGCCGGTTGGTCCCCCGGCTCACCGGCCGGTCCAGATCCCCGGGGACACAGAAAACGTCCCGGCCCAGGTCCAGACTGAACCCTGCGGTAATCAGGCTTCCACTTTTCTCTCCGGCCTCCACCACCAGCAGGCGGTCCGACAGGGCAGATACAATCCGGTTACGTTCCGGAAACCGGTGTCTGGCCGGTGGTGTATCCGGGGCATACTCACTGAGCAACAGGCCCTTTTGGGCAATTTCCCCGGCCAGCGGTGCATGGGCCGACGGATAGATCCTGTCCAGACCACTGCCCAGAACCGATATGGTGGGTCCCTGTGCCTCCAGGGCTCCCCGGTGGGCCGCTCCGTCGATTCCCAGGGCCAGTCCGCTGACCACAGCCACCCCCTGCCCGGCCACATGACGGGCAAATTGCCGGGCGGTCCGGAGGCCATAGGGTGAGGCTTTCCTGGCTCCCACAATCCCAATGGCCGGTCCGGCCAGAAGCCGGGAGTTGCCCCGGCAGAACAGTACCAGTGGCGGGTCCGGCAGATCCAGCAGCCGCTTCGGGTATTCATTGTCTATATACGTTAACACAAATACCCCGCTTTGCAACAGGTTTTTCCGGCGCCCGGCAGCCACCCCGGGAGGCTGGGACCGGTGTACGGCGGACAGGACTGCCGGATCCGGAAGCCCATTATTTTTCCCGACACCCAGCCGCTTTCTCAGTTGTAATGGTTCCATGTGCAGCGCCAGATCCAACAGTTTCTCCTTCATATTATGAATATTCACCCTTTCTGAAACGTAAAAAAAACGGCCGGAGCCGTTTTTTATCGTTTCTGTCTGAAGTTTTTTCTGATTCGTTGTGGTCATGTCCATCCCTCCACCAGATTCAGCATTACCATTATTGTACTGCATCCTCCCGGTGGGGATCAAAGGTTTTCAGCCTCAGGGCATTGGTTACCACGGAAACCGAAGAAAAGGCCATGGCACCGGCAGCAATCATGGGGCTCAGAAGCGGACCTCCGAAGAGGTGGAGCAGTCCGGCAGCCACCGGTATCCCCGCGCTGTTGTAAAAGAACGCCCAGAACAGATTCTGTCGGATGTTGCGCACCGTCGCCCGGGAGATCCGGATGGCGGTAACCACATCGGAGGCTTTTCCCTGCATCAGAACCACATCGGCGGATTCAATGGCAATATCGGTTCCATTCCCCACCGCTATGCCCACATCGGCCTGGGCCAGGGCCGGAGCATCATTGATTCCGTCACCCACCATGGCCACCACATGACCTTCCTGCTGGAGGCGCAGGACTTCTCCGGCCTTGTCTCCGGGAAGCACTTCAGCCACCACGCGGCCTGCACCCACCTCGTCGGCCACGGCCCGTGCAGCCAGGCGGTTGTCACCGGTCAGGATTACCGTCTCCAAACCCAGGGCATGCAGTTTTCTGAGAGCCTCCTTACTGTCGCTTTTCAGCTGGTCTCTGGCTCCTATCAGGGCTGCCACCTGACCGTCTGCCACCAGATACATGGAGGTACAGCCCTTCCGGGACAGGTCGTCGTAGGCTTTTTCCATGGCGCTGTCCGGCTGTATCCCGTAAGCCAGCAGCATGGCCGGGTTCCCGATGAGAGTCTGTTTTCCGCCGATCACAGCCCGGATTCCCTTGCCGGTGACTGCCTCGAATTCTTCTGTGGTTCCGGGAGTCAGGCCTTCCCCGGTGGCCCGGCGTACTATGGCGTCTGCCAGGGGATGCTCTGAACCCTTTTCCGCCGTGGCCGCCAGATACAGGACTTCGGCCCGGTTCAGTGTCCCCGCCAGGACCACATCGGTGACCTCCGGCCGGCCCACGGTGATGGTTCCGGTCTTATCGAATACCACGGTATCGGCTTTCATCAGAACCTCCAGAGGCTCTCCTCCTTTAAAGAGAACCCCCATCTCCGCTCCCCGTCCGGTACCGGTCATAATGGCTGTGGGAGTGGCCAGGCCCAGAGCGCAGGGGCAGGCAATCACCAGTACCGAAATGAATATGGTCAGCACAAACTCTGTTCCGGCTCCTGAGATTCCCCACAAAACCGCCGACACCAGCGCTATTACAATAACCACCGGGACGAATACCCCGGCCACCCGGTCCGCAATCTTGGCAATGGGGGCCTTGGTCCCCTGGGCCTCCTGGACCATGCGGATGATCTGGGACAGCATGGTATCCTTTCCCACCCGGTCCGCCCGGAAACGGAAACTCCCGTTTCCGTTGATGGAGGCTCCGGTGACACGGCTGCCGGACTCCTTCAGTACCGGTATGCTCTCTCCGGTCAGCATGGACTCATCCACATAAGAGTTCCCTTCAGTGACTGTTCCATCCACCGGGATTCTTTCCCCGGGCCGGACCACCAGGATATCCCCGGGTACCACTTCCTCCACGGAGACCCGGACTTCCTGACCATCCCGGACCACCATAGCCATGTCCGGCCGCAGATCCATCAGTTTTTTCACCGCTTCCGAGGTCCTGGAGCGGGCTCTGGCCTCCAGATATTTTCCCAGCAGGATCAGGGCAATGATCACCCCCACCGTCTCATAGTACAGATGAAGATCATCATGGCTCATCATGTGGCCGGGATCCATCCCCAGGATCTTCCAGGTGCTGTACAGACTGTAGACAAAGGCAGCCATGGTTCCCACCGCCACCAGGGAGTCCATGTTGGGAACCCGCCGCAGCAGGGACCGGAACCCCACCCGGTAGAAGTCCCGGCCGGCCACCATTACCGGAACCGTCACCAGCAGCTGGATCAGTGCATACCGCAGTGGCTGGTGCATGGGGTCCATAAATGCCGGAAGGGGAAGACCCACCATGGGTCCCATGGCCAGCACAAAAAGCGGGATGGCAAACCCCATGGCCAGCATCAGTTTATTTTTCAGGGTCACCCGGGCCTGTTCCTCCCTGTTTCCGGCCGTTTCCCGCAGTTCCCCCTGGAATCCCAGTTTTCCGATGGTACCAAGAATTCTTCCCATGGAGGTCTCCCCTTCCCGGAAACGGATTCTGGCGGTGCGGGCGGCGAAATTCAGCCGGATTTCCTCCACCCCCTCCATGGCTCCCACCTGTTTTTCAATATTCAGGGCACATGCGGCGCACTCCATGCCGGTGATGTAGATTTCTTCCTCCCGGATGCCGGTCTCCTCCAGTCCGTACCCCAGTTCCCCCAGTGCCTGGATCAGGGTCTCCTCCTGAAGTTTCTGACCCTCCGGATAGGTAACGGTCAGCGTCTCTGCTGCAAAGTTGACGGAAGCGCTTCCCTCCTCCAGCAGTTTTGCTGCGGTTTTCTCAATGGTGGCCGCACAGCCGGCGCAGTGCATTCCGGATACCCGGTATGTTTTCTTCATTAGTAATCAGCTCCTTTTTAATCGGGCATATGTTCAATTAATATTCTAGCACATTTCATACCAGATTGCCCGGGTTTTTTTCTGCCATTTTTGCCGATTGTATCCCCCGGGGAATATGATATACTTTCACAAGTAGAAATGAAGGAAAGCGGGGAAAACAAAATGCCTTTGCAGTGCGGAATCGTGGGACTTCCCAATGTGGGAAAATCCACTCTGTTTAATGCCATTACCCAGGCCGGGGCCGAAGCGGCCAATTATCCTTTCTGCACCATCGATCCCAACGTGGGCGTGGTGGCAGTACCGGATGAACGGCTGGATTTTCTGACAGAAATGTACAACCCGAAAAAAACCATTCCCACCACGTTTGAATTTGTGGACATCGCCGGTCTGGTGGCCGGGGCCAGCAAAGGAGAAGGTCTGGGAAACAAGTTTCTCTCCCATATCCGGGAGGTGGACGCCATTGCCCATGTGGTCCGCTGCTTCGAAGACGAAAACGTCACCCATGTATCCACCAGTGTGGACCCGATACGGGACATTGAGATCATCAACCTGGAACTGGCTCTGGCGGATCTGGAAAGCATGGAAAAGCGGATTCAGAAACTTTCTGCCAAGGCCAAATCCCGGGACCGGGAAGCCCTGGCCGAACTGGAACTGGCGGAACGGATCAGGAAGGAAGCCCTGGACGAGGGTCTGGCGGTCCGGACGCTTACTTTTTCCGTAGAGGAACAGAAACTGGTGAACCAGTTTAACCTGCTTACTGTGAAGCCGGTGATCTACATTGCCAACGTCAGTGAGGAGGAGGCTCCGGATCCCGGACAGAACCCTCATCTTAAGAAGGTGGCTGAACTGGCAGAAACCGAAGGGGCCAGGGTTATTCCGGTCTCCGCCCGTCTGGAGGCGGAAATCGCTGAACTGGACCCGGAGGATAAGAAGGCTTTTCTGGCGGAACTGGGTATTGATGCTTCCGGTCTGGACAAGACCATCCGTTCCGCCTATGATCTGCTGGGGCTGATCACTTTCCTCACCGCCGGTCCCCAGGAAGTCCGGGCCTGGACCATACCCAAAGGAACCCGGGCACCCCAGGCCGCCGGAGTGATCCATACCGATTTTGAGCGGGGATTCATCAAGGCGGAAATTATGAGTTTTGAAGACCTCCGGGCCGCCGGCAGTGAAACCGCTGTCCGGGAAAAAGGCCGTCTGCGGATTGAAGGAAAGGAATACGTGGTTCAGGACGGGGATATCATCCACTTCCGGTTTAACGTATAAAACACAGCCCCGGCGCCTGCCGGGGCTGTTGCTATTCATCCTGGGATGGGCTCTGACCCCGGATTATCCGCACCCGGTCCGGATAATCACTGATAATCCCGTCAATATCATACCTGAGCACCTCCCGGATATCTCCCGGGCGGTTCACGGTCCATACCCAGATCTCTCTTCCCTGTTTCCGGGCCCTGGCTGTAAAGGATGCGGTCAGCATACTCATGCGGATGGTATAGAAATCCACATCCAGCCGGTTCAGGGGCTCCCCTGCGGAATACAGGATCTGTCCCAAAAGAAGATCCGGACGCCTGCTGCGGATCCGGCTCAGTATTCCGGGGTCGAAGGACTGGATCCGCGCCGCCGTCTCCGGATGGTTTTCAAGAACTCTGAGGACCGCCTCCACCAGGGGGCCACTTTCACCGCCGTAGGGTTTGATTTCCAGCAGCATTCCCATCTCCTGTCCACACACCAGAAGAGCCTCCTCCAGGGTGGGGATCCGTTCTCCGGAGAATTCAGGGGAAAAATGGCTGCCCGCATCCACTTCCTGCAACTGGTTCACGGTCAGGGAGCCTGTTTCCCGGGAGTCCCCTGCAATCCTCTGAAAGGTCAGGTCATGGAACACCACCGGAATCCCGTCGGCGGACAGCTGCACATCCAACTCCACCCAGTCTGACCGGACATCTGCAGCGGCCTGTATGGCACGGATGATGTTTTCCGGAGCAGCGGCAGAAAAGCCCCT
>JAXGWN010000012.1:0-13007 GCA_040773285.1 Bacillota bacterium | reverse complement strand
TCTGAAGCCTCCTGAAAGACCTGCCGGGCCGCAGGATAAGCATCATAAAAGTCTTTTCCCATCCCCGGAAACTGGGCTCCCTGACCGGGGAAAATCACCGCGGTCCTACCCATGATTCAGTTCCTCCGCCTTCTTTAAAAACAGTTCCCGGGCCTTCAGATAGACATCCTCAATAATTTCGGCACAGGTTTCCTCCCGGCACAAAAGTCCTGCAATCTGTCCGGCCATAAAGGATCCGCCCCGGGTATCCCCCTGGCAGACTGCCTTCTGCAGACAGCCACTGCCCAGGGTCTCCAGTTCCTCCACAGAGGCACCTTCCCGTTCCATCCGCAGAAACTCACGGGTCAGCTGATTTTTCAGTACCCGCACCGGATGCCCGGTGGGACGCCCTGTCACCACCGTATCAATGTCCTTGGCCTTCAGGACCTTCTCCTTATAGTTGTCATGGATACCGCACTCCCGGGCCAGCAGAAATCTGGTTCCCAGCTGAACCCCGGAGGCTCCCAGCATCCAGGCCGCCAGGGTGCCCCGGGCATCCCCGATTCCCCCGGCTGCAAATACCGGTATGCTGACTGCATCCACCACCTGGGGTACCAGCACCATAGTGGTCAGTTCCCCGATGTGTCCTCCGGCTTCAGTACCCTCGGCAATCAGTCCGTCCACTCCCAGCCGCTGCATACGGATGGCCAGGCCGGTGGAGGGAACCACCGGAAGAATCTTCTTGCCGGCTTCCTTCCACATGCCAATGTATTCCCCCGGATTTCCTGCCCCGGTGATGATCACATCCACCGGAAGGCTGGCCGCCAGACGGGCCACCTCATCGGCATAGGGACTGAGCAGCATAACATTAAGCCCCAGGGGCTGATCGGTGAGGGTTCTGGCCAGGGCAATCTGTTCCTGAACCCACCCGGCCGGGGCATTGCCGGCGGCAATCACTCCCAGGCCGCCGGCATTGGATACCGCAGCGGCCAGCCGGGCGTCGGAGACCCAGGCCATTCCCCCCTGGATCACCGGATACCGGGTCCCCAAAAGGCTTGCTCCTGTTCCCGTAAACATATCAGGCTCTTTTCTTTTCGATGAAGCTGACGATGTCGGCCACAGTGCGGACATCCTTGATCTCATTGTTGTCAATTTCCACCCCGAACTCATCCTCCAGGGCCATCACCAACTGGACCATATCCAGGGAATCGGCATCCAGGTCCTCCCTCAGGTCACTGTCCGCAGTGATCTCATCCAGTTCCACGCTCAGTTCTTCCGCCAGTACCTCTTTTACTTTATCAATCATGATCTTTCTCCTTTTCTTTTAAACAGAAATAATAGAATATATAAAACCCTTTGGGGTAAACCCCTAAAACCGTACCAGGGCACTGCCCCAGGTGAGTCCTCCTCCGAAACCGGTAAGCATCACCAGCTGACCCGGCCTCAGCAGGCCCTCCTGCCTCATCTCAGACAGGGCAATGGGAATGCTGGCCGCCGAGGTATTGCCCCGGTTCTTCAGATTGACAAAAAACTTCTCCCGGTCCATTTTCAGCCGGGATGCGGCATAGTCGATAATCCGGGTGTTGGCCTGATGGGGCACCACCCAGTCCAGATCCCCGGTTCCATAGGAAGTATTCTCCAGGGTCTGCCGGATGCTTTCTCCCACCACCCGGGTGGAAAACCTAAACACCGTCTGCCCATCCATGACCATGTAGCCGTTTCCGGGCATTTCCCGGCCGGCACCCTCCGGGATCAGATAGTTTCGGAGGGGCAGGGCCCGGGTGGTGAGGATATTTTCATCATCGCCGCTGGCACCCAGGGTGCAGCGGACGATTCCCTCCTCTTCCGTGGCCTCCAGTACCGCAGCTCCGGCACCATCTGCAAAAATGACGCAGGTGGTCCGGTCGGTCCAGTCGATCATCCGGGACAGGGTCTCCGCCCCGATCACCAGGGCCCGGCGGACCGTGTCGGCGCGGATCATGCTGTCGGCCACAGACAGTCCGTAAACAAACCCGCTGCAGGCCGCCGATAAATCAAAGCAGGCTGCCCGGTGTGCCCCCAGTTCCTTCTGGACCAGGCAAGCGGTAGCCGGCATAAAACTGTCCGGCGTCATGGTGGCCACCACAATGAGATCCAGCTGTTCCGGCAGGATGCCCGCATCGGCGAGGGCCATGCGGCCGGCCTGGGCAGCCAGATCCGTAGTGGTCTCCCCGGTGGACAGATGTCTTCTTTCGATGCCGGTTCTCTCACGGATCCACTGGTCGCTGGTTTCCACCACATCCTCCAGTTCCCGGTTTTCCACAATTCGTGCGGGCAGGGCATGGCCCAGACCCGAAATTTTGCTGTTCATACGCTCACCTCACTGGGAAAACCGGCCGAAGCGGCGGAACCGCTGGTACCGCATCTCCACCAGCTGGTCCACGGGAATTTCCTGCAGCTCCTGCAGGGTCTCCTCCAGACGGCGCCCCACCTGAGCCGCCGCCTGACCGGCATCCTTCTGGGCTCCTCCCAGAGGTTCCGGAATGATTCCGTCAATAATCTCCAGTTCCAGAAGATCCGCGGCAGTGATCCGCATGATTTCCGCCGCCTCCTGGGCACGGGAACTGTCCTTCCAGAGTATACTGGCAAATCCTTCCGGGCTGAGAATGGAGTAAATGGAGTTTTCCAGCATGTATACCCGATCGGCCACGGCCAGGGCCAGAGCTCCGCCGCTTCCCCCCTCCCCGATCACTGTGGAGATCAGGGGGGTCTTCAGGCAGCTCATTTCCATCAGGTTCCGGGCAATAGCCTCTCCCTGTCCCCGTTCCTCTGCCTCAATACCGCAGAAGGCTCCGGGGGTGTCCACAAAGAGAATCACCGGGCGGCCAAATTTCTCCGCCTGTTTCATCAGGCGCAGTGCCTTCCGGTACCCTTCCGGCTGGGTCATGCCGAAGTTCCGGGCGATGCTCTCATCGGTATCCCGGCCCTTCTGCTGACCGATCACCGTCACCGGGGTTCCCCGGAACAGGGCCAGACCACCCACGATGGAGGGATCATCCCCGAAGGAGCGGTCCCCGTGAAATTCGATAAATCCGTCAAACAGACGGCTGATGTAATCCATGGAAGTGGGCCTTCCTCTGAGTCGTGCCAGACTGACCCGGTCCCAGGGACCAAGATCCCGGAGGTTCTCCACCCGGAGTCCGGCCACCCGCCGCTTCAGACGGAAGATCTCCTTTTCCAGGTCCAGGTTTTCCTCCCTGCCAAAGGCTGCCAGGGCCTGAATCTGCTTTTCCAGTTCATCTATTTTCTTTTCTCTGTCCAGTGTGCTCATACCGGCTCACCTCCATGCAGGGCCATCAGGTTTCCCAGGGTCTCCCTCAGGTCTTCCCGTTTCACAATGGCGTCCAGCAGGCCATGCTCCAACAGGAACTCTGAGGACTGGAAGCCCTCCGGCAGTTTCTGACGGATGGTCTGCTCGATCACCCGGGGGCCGGCAAAGCCGATCAAAGCTCCGGGCTCAGCCAGAATCACATCCCCCAGCATGGCAAAACTGGCGGTCACCCCGCCGGTGGTGGGATCGGTCAGCACGCTGAAATAGGGCAGTCCCGCCTCCCCGTGCCGGCCCAGTGCCGCACTGGTTTTGGCCATCTGCATCAGGGAAACGATCCCCTCCTGCATCCGGGCACCGCCGGATGCGGAAAAGATGATCACAGGCAGGCCCTCTGCAGTGGCCCGTTCCACAGCCCGGGTAACTTTTTCCCCCACCACAGAACCCATGGAACCCATCATGAAGCGGCTGTCCAGAACACAGACCACCGCGCGGCGGCCAAGAATTGTGCCGGTGGCCGAAACCAAAGCCTCGGTCAGTCCGCTTTTTTCCTGATAACTCCGGATCTTTTCCTCATATCCGGGAAAGTCCAAAGGATTGGCCGTCTCCAGGGAGTCATCCAGAGTCTCATACTCTCCTTCATCAAAAAGGTTTGTCAGTCTTTCACCAGCCGGCATCTTCTGATGCTTCCCGCAACTGCGGCAGACCCGCAGGTTCCGGATAAATTCCTCCTCCAGAAGGATCTCCCCGCACTGCGGACACCGGATGCAGAAATCGGGAATCTCCCCGATCACCATTTCCGGAGCGGTCTCCCGCTGTCCGTGTACCAGAAAATACTGCTTCTGGAAACTTTTCTTCAGCATATTTTATTCACTCCAGTTTTTTTCCATGATCAGTCCGGTGTGCAGTTTTCCCGCCATGAAATCCTCTGAACCGGTCAGTTTCAGTTGAAACTCAATGTTGGTGGCCGGTCCGGTAATTACGAATTCCCCCAGGGCACGGCGCATCCGGGCAATGGTCTCCTCCCGGGTCCGTCCATGGACAATCAGTTTGGCCAGCATGGAATCAAACCGGGAGGGGATAGTGAGCCCCTGATAAATGGCTCCGTCCACCCGCACTCCGTATCCCCCGGGAATATGCAGTTCCGAAATGGTTCCGGGAGAAGGCATAAAGTTCCGGGAAGGATCCTCCGCATTTATGCGGCATTCCATGGCATGACCGTTGAAGCAGATATCTTCCTGCACGTAACTTAAGGGTTCTCCGGAAGCCACGCGAATCTGTTCCGCTACAATATCCACACCGGAAATCAGTTCGGAGACCGGATGCTCCACCTGAATCCTGGTGTTCATTTCAATAAAATAGAAGTTTCCATCCGGGGCCAGCAGAAACTCAAGGGTGCCGGCATTCTGGTAGCCGACGTATCTGGCTGCCCGGACTGCGGACTCATGGAGACCCTGCCTGGTCTTTTCATCCAGTCCCGGAGCCGGAGCCTCCTCCACCACTTTCTGGTTGCGCCGCTGCATGGAGCAGTCCCGCTCACCCAGGTGAATCACGTTACCATGGCGGTCCGCAAGAATCTGTACTTCCACATGGCGGGGCCTCCGTACAAACTTCTCCAGATAGACGGACCCGTCCCCGAAGGATATCTCCGCCTCGCTGCGGGCCTGGTTAAAGGCATGGGCAAACTCTTCTTCAGAGTCGGCCACCCTCATTCCCCGGCCACCGCCGCCGCTGGCCGCCTTGATCAGCACCGGATATCCGATGCGGGCAGCCTCGCTGCGGGCCTCATCCAGATCGGAAATGGTGCCCTCACTGCCGGGCACCACCGGGACACCCGCCTCCATCATGGTTTTGCGGGCATTGGCCTTGTCCCCCATCCGGTCAATAATATCCGGATCCGGGCCAATGAAGGTAAGCCCGGCCTGAATCAGGGTCCGGGCAAAGGCTGCATTTTCCGAAAGAAATCCGTAGCCGGGGTGAACCCCATCCGCACCGGACAGCAGTGCAGCACTGATCACGTTGGGGATATTCAGATAACTTTTCCGGACGTCCCCGCATCCCACGCAGATGGCCTGATCGGCCAGCTGGGTATGCAGTGCCTCCCGGTCTTCCTCGGCGTAAATGGCCACCGTCTGGATACCCAGTTCCCGGCAGCTGCGGATAATCCGTACCGCTATTTCCCCCCGGTTGGCCACCAGTATCTTCTTGAGCATTTACCTGCCCTCCGGCCGGATGGCGATCAGGGGCTGGTTGAACTCCACCATTTCCTCATTGTGGACCAGTACGGCATCCACCACCCCGTCGGCATCCGCCTTGATCTCGTTCATCAGTTTCATGGCCTCAATGATGCAGACCACCTGTCCCTTTTTCACCCGGTCACCGGACTTTACAAAAGCCGGATGTCCCGGGGCCGGGGATTCGTAATAGGTGCCCACAATGGGGGAAACCACGTAATGAAGACCCGGGTCCTCAACAGCAGGGACCAGGACCGGTACCGGCGCCTGTTCACCCACCGGCGAAGCTGGGCGGAGCGGCTCCTCCGATGCCGCTGCCGGAGCAGCCACAGCCGTCTGACGGGACAGCTGCAGCCGGAAATCCTTTTCTTCCAGTACCAGCTCGGTCAGGCCGGTTCCCGCCATGGTTTCCATAAGTTTTCGTATATCTTCAGTATTCATTCAGTCACCACCTGTTCTCCGGGCTCTGTTGCCCGGTAATTCCGGAAGATGTATCCTTCCGGTATTCTTAATCCGCAGGGCCACCAGGACTCCCGCAGTAACGGTCAGCAGATCCTGTGCCACAAAGGGAAGGACTCCCATGGACAGGATCTCAGCCGGGGTTGGATTCAGGTTCTGGATATAAATAAGGGAATAATTGAGCCACAGGGCCCCGATAAAATAAATAAAGAACAGTGCTGACAATCCAGCGGATAAATAATTCCCAAAACCTGTTTTCCGTTTTCCCAGCATTCCGGCCACCCAGGCCGCCGGAATAAAGGCCACCAGATAACCAAACGTGGGTTTCATTACGTAGCCGATTCCCCCTCCACCGGCAAACACAGGAACACCCACGAGTCCCAGTGCCAGATAGCCGGTCATGGCCAGGGCTCCGGATTTCGGGCCCAGCAGAAGACCTGCCATAACACAAAACACCGTCTGGAAGGTAACCGGAACCGGCCCGATCCAGACTTTCAGCATGGCACCAGCTGCCATAAGGGGAATAAAAATGGCAGCACGCATCAGTTGCCCGGTATTCATAGATGAATCCTTTCCAGAAATTCCGCGGCCTCATCTCTGCCGGTCCGTACCGACCGGAGATATTCCTCACGGACGTCCAGGGGACTTGCCTGCAGCCGGTCGTACCAGAAGCCCTGAGCTTTCAGCACCCGAGGCAGTTCCCTGACCGGATCCCGCCGGATTCCTCTCACACTGAGCAGGGATCCCCCCTGTTCAGCCACACCATCAAAGCACTCCTGGGCCAGATTCAGTCCTGTCCCCAGCACCAGCGCATCCCCCATCTCAAGGGTCCGTACCTCTCCCAGGATTCCACAGATTTTCCAGCCTTCCAGGTACAGGTCGTTGGGCCATTTCAGGTCCGCCTCCACTTCCTGCCGGAGAAGATAATCCCGGACACCCAGGGCTGCAGCCAGTGTCACCATCTGGCGAAACGCCGGCTTCGGATCAAACCCGGCAAACCAGGAAAAATACAATCCTCCCGGTGCGGAGACCCAAAGGCTTCCCCGTTTTCCCCGACCCCCGGTCTGTTCCAGAGCCGCCACCACCAGATCTTTCTGTTCCCCGGAAGATGCCTGCCGGAAACATTCCTCATTGGTGGAGTCCAGCCGTTCAGACCAGCGGATCCGCATGTCCACACCCCCTTCTGATTTTTTCGCCAGGGCGGGCACCCTAACAGTATGATTCTACCAAATCTGCTTTGTTTGTCAAATGATTTGAGTTTCAACCTTTTTCAGAAAAAAAGCACCGGTGTTACAACCGGTGCCGTCCGGGACGATCAGGGTGCCCGGAAACCCTACTGATTTTTAAGCTGTTCCGCTGCCCTGCGGATGCCCCGGACGATGGGGGTGTATCCGGTGCAGCGGCAGAGATTTCCGCTGATGGCCACCCGGATTTCCTCTTCTGTGGGATCCGGATTGTCCTGCAGGAGGGCCCGGGAGCTCATCAGCATTCCCGGAGTACAGAAACCGCAGTGCACCGCGTGCTCCTGTATAAAGGATTTCTGCAGCACATCCAGTTCTCCGTTGCGGTTGAGGCCTTCCACAGTCCATACATCCGCATTTTCCGCCTGGGGCGCCAGCACCAGGCAGGCGTTCACCGCCCGGCCGTCCATTACCACGGTGCAGGCACCGCACTCCCCGATCTCGCAGCCCTTTTTTGTTCCGGTGAGACCGATCTCATCCCGGATCATATCCAGCAACGTGGCGGTTATATCCACCTCCTGGCGGACCAGGTTCCCGTTCAGGGTAAAACTGACCGTATGTTTACTCATTTTCAGCACCTCCCAGACCGGCAGCCTCCATCAGGAGTCTCACAGCAATGTTTTCCACCGCCGGGAATTTCCAGCGGGCCGAGGCACGGACTCCGGAAATCTCCTTCACCCGTTCCACCACCTCTGTGCCCACCCGGCGGAATTCCTCCGGATCCGCAGGCCTTCCCAGCAGTTGCCCGGTGGACTCTTCCATATCCAGTGGGGTGGGCGTGGCCGCACCGATCACCAGTCTCAGTTCCCGGATCACACCATCCCGGAGCACCATCCGGCAGGCCCCGTTGAGCCGGGCGATGGCTCCGGCGTTTCTGCGGCCCACCTTCAGAAAGGACCATGTGTTGTCCTCTGCCGGCAGGGGGATCCGGACATGGGTGATCAGTTCCCCTGGTTCCAGGGCATTCTTTCCGTATCCCTTCAGAAACTCTCCGGCCGGAATCTCCCGGGTCTTTCCTCCACCGGCCACTTCCATAACTGCATCCAGAAGAATCCAGACCGGGGCCAGATCCGCCGCCGGGCTGGCATTGCCGAGACTTCCCCCGACCGTCCCCCGATTGCGGATCTGGGGAGAACCTACAGAGAACGCCCCTTCCGCCAGTACCGGCAGTCTCTTGAGCAGCAGTGCGTTTCCGGCCAGATCCCGGTAGGTACACAGGGCACCCACCCGGATTCCCTCCGGAAAGTCCTCCACCTGTTTCAGTTCATCCAGCGCCGTGAGGTCTACGATTACCGCCGGTTTTTCCTCTTCTGTCAGTTCCCGCCAGGCCACCAGAAGATCGGTGCCTCCGGCCAGGGCTACCGCCCCATCCCGTTCCATGGCTGCCAGAGCCTCCGCAAGGCTATGGGGACGGATAAAAGTTCTCTCCATTTATTTTTCCTCCTCAATCAGAGCCAGCACCTGTTCCAGACCGGCCGGCAGATGGTAAATCTGCTTCCCGATGGCATGGCTGATGGCGTTGGTAACCGCCGGTGCCACAATGGAGGTGACCGGTTCCCCCAGTCCCTTGGCTCCCAGGGGTCCAATCCCGGAATACTCCTGGAGGACCACCGGCTCGATGCTTCCGGTATCCAGGGAGGTGGGGATCAGATAACTGTCCAGATTCCGGTTGATGATCTCCCCATTTCTCAGCTGGACATCCTCCATCAGGGCGTAGCCGATTCCCATGGAGACACCGCCTGCGATCTGTCCGTTCACTTCTTCAATGTTCAGTGCGGTTCCGATGTCATGGGCGGCAATGAAGCGGATCACATCGGTCTTGCCGGTGTCCAGATCCACTTCCACCACACAGGCACAGGCCCCATACACATAACTGAAATAGGCATCCCCCTGGCCTTTTTCCCAGTTCCAGACCAGTTTCGGAGCTGCCCACCAGCCATTTCCGTAAACGTTTCTGCACTGGCCATAGGCCAGGGCAACCGCCTCATCGAAACTGACCCCGGCTTCCGGCCGGTCTTTCATAAAGATCCTCTCATCGGCGAACACCATTTCAGATACCGGCTTGATCCAGAGATGCTCCGCCACTGCTTCGGTGAGTTTCTGCTGGATCTCCTTCACCGCCACCACGGTGGCGTTTCCGGCCAGAACAGTTCCCCGGGAGGCCACTGTGGGTCCGGAATCCGGCACGTAGTCCGTATCCACCACACTGACCTGGCAGCGGGAGGGGTTCACCCCCAGCATCTCACTGACGATCCTGGCCATGACGGTCTGACATCCCTGCCCCACTTCGCTGAGTCCCGCGTAGATGGTGATGGAGCCATCCCGCTCCACATGGACATTGACGCCGGCGGTATCGATGCCTTCTCCCCCTGCACCCAGGGCCTCTCCCCGGTGCAGGGCCGAAATTCCCAGCCCCCGGACCCGCCGGGTCCGGGCAGAGTTCTTATTGAATTCTTCAATTTCCTGAAGGGTCCTGGAATAGTCCACCGCCTCTTCCATGGCCTTCAGGCATTTTCCTATGGTAACCCCGGACAGCTTCTGCCCGGTGGCGTGGATATCCCCTTCCACCAGCATATTCTTCCGTCTCAGTTCCAGAGGATCCATGCCCAGCCGGCCGGCCAGGGCGGTCATGACCACCTCGGAACCGAAGTCCACCTGGGGGGAACCGAAGCCCCTCAGGGCATCGGAATAGATCTGATTGGTGTACACCACGTCCAGATCCGTCCATATATGGGGAATCCGGTAGGGGCCTCCCGCCTCGATGGCGGAACGCCAGCCCACCATGGCCGACTTGGACAGATAGGATCCGGCATCGCTGATGATATGAATCTGCATGGCCGTGATGGTGCCGTCCCTTTTGGCTCCCACCCGGTAGTGGATCCGGTACGGGTGCCGTTTGGTGCTTTCGGTGATGGACTCCTCCCTGGTGTAAGTCATGGAGCAGGGCCGTCCGAAATGGCGGGCAACCAGGGCCACCCGGGAACCCAGCACGCTCATGTCATAGTCTTTTCCCCCGAAGGAGCCACCCACCACAGAGGAAATCAGCCGGGAACGGGCGATGGGGATTCCCAGAGTTTCCGCGATCACCCGGCGCACATTGAAAGGACTCTTGCTGGGACAGTATACGGTAACCCCGTCTGCATCGGGGACCGCCACTGCGGACTCCGGCTCAATGGTGACGTGCTGTACCCGGTGGGTGGACACATCCTCCTCCAGGATCACATCCGCCTGGGCAAAACCGGCCTCAATGTCTCCATGCCGCAGTTTAATGGTCTTTTCCAGGTTGGATTCCCCGTGAATTGCCCTGGCTCCCTCCCGGAGAGCTTCCTCCGGATCGAACACCGCGGGAAATTCCTCGTAGGTTACTTTCACTTTGCGGGCAGCCTCCCGGGCCAGTTTCTGGCTTTCGGCCACCACCAGAGCCACCCCGTCCCCGATGAACCGGACAATCTCCGGCACCAGAACAGGCCGTTCCTTGGGTTTTCCGGGGCTTCCGGGAATATCTTTTGCTGTGAGGACCCCAAGAACCCCTTCCATCGCCAGAGCTTCCGAAGCGTCGATCTCAAGAATCCGGCCATGGGCCACTGTGCTGCGGACCATGGTTCCGTACACCATATCCGGAAACCGGATATCCTCGGCGTAGCGGGCGGTTCCGGTGACTTTTCCCAGGACGTCCACCCGGGCAAATTCTTTAAACATCGTTTTCCTCCTTAACTGATCCGTTTCCGGATGGCCCGGATCCGCTCCTGACAGGTTTCGATCAGGGCCTGCTCATCCACAAAAGTTACTTTCCGGTCCTCCATGACAATGCGTCCATCCACTATGGTGGTGTTCACATCGTTTCCGTTGGCGTTGTATACCACGGCGGAAGCCGGTTTGTGTACCGGGGCAATATGGGCTTTACGCCAGTCCACCAGAATCAGATCGGCCCGGTACCCGGGCGCCACCCGGCCCAGATCCTCCCGGCCCAGCACCTGACTTCCCTCCAGGGTGGCCATACGGATTACGTCCTCCGGCTGGAGAATCATAGGATCCAGGGTGTTTACCTTGTGGAGGCAGGCGGCAGTCTTCAGAACCTCCATCATATCCTGGGAGTTGTTGGATCCGGGCCCGTCGGTACCAAGGGCCACATGGATGCCCAGACTGCGCATCTCCGGGACCCGGGCAATCCCGTCGGCCAGGTACATGTTGGCCACCGGGCAGTGTACCACCGTGGCTTTCCGGGAAGCTGCCAGTTCCAGTTCCCGGTCATTGAGCCAGATTCCGTGAGCCAGCTGGGTGTTCTCATCCAGGATGCCCATATCCTCAAAAAACTCCACATTGCGCATTCCATACATCTCCAGACAGCGGTCCACAACACTCTGGGTTTCTGCGGTATGGATCTGGTATTTCAGCCCATTGTCCCGGGCGTATTCATAGGTTTTTCTGTACAGTTCCACGGTGCAGCCCCAGGGATTAATGGGCCCCACAGAAATACCCAGCCGGCCATCTTCTGCCCCATGGTAGGTTTCTGTAAGCCGCTCCAGGGAATCAAGAATCGACTGATCCTCCTCCTGGAGATCCGGAGTGTAATTAAAGTTGGAAAAGGTCCGGCACAGAACCCCCCGGATCCCGGACTCTGTCATGGCCTTCAGCACCATGTCCGAGGTGCCGGGGGTAGTATGGATGTAGTGCTGGTCCACCACGGAGGTGGCTCCGTTTTTCAGGTTTTCCAGGCAGCCCAGCAGGCCGGTAAGATAGAAGTCCTCTTCCTCCATGGCGGTGGAAAAAGGCCAGATCTCCTCCCGGAGCCACTGCAGCAGGGGCTTGTCATCGGCCAGACCCCGCATAAAAGTCTGGAACAGGTGGGTGTGCCCATTGATCAGACCGGGCATCAGAATGTGTCCTTTCCCGTCCAGGACCCGTCCGGCCCTGGAAGACAGTTCCGAAAGGTCCCCATTTTCCGGACCAACCTTACGGATCACCCCGTCCTCGATCCATACGTAACCCCGTTCGATTACCCGGTCTGTTTCGTCGTTGGTGAGAATCCAGGCGTTGCGGATCAGCAGTGTGTTCTGGTTCAGTTTGCTCATAACAGATTCACCTCACATAAATAAAAAAGACCTGTATATTAAAATACGGTCCCTATTCGGCCCCCGGTGGAGGCCCGCTTTGAAATTGTAGGTCATTATTAACGTAAGTTTACCTTACGGTCCAAAAAAAAACAACTGTACCCCTGAAAATTGGTGAAAAATCCCGCCCCGGGGCCGGGGCGGGATCCGTCTTATATGAAGAGATTGAGGTTGGCTTTTTCGGTCTCACCCAGATAGGAAGCCACTCCGGCATACTCGATACCGTCCAGCAGTTCCTCTCTCTGAATGCCCATGATATCCATGCTCATGGTGCAGGCCACAATTTTTACTCCGGAATCCATGGCGGAGCGGATCAGTTCCTCCAGGGAGCTGACATTTTTCTGCTTCATCACCATGCGGATCATCCGGGTTCCCATACCGGCCATGTTCATCTTGGACAGTTTCAGTTTCCGGCTTCCCCGGGGCATCATCCAGCCGAACATTCTTTCAATCATGGTTTTTTCCACCGGCACCGCCTGGTCCTTCCGGAGTATGTTCAGGCCCCAGAAGGTGAAGAACATGGTCACCGGTTTTCCCATGGCCCGGGCTCCGTTGGCGATAATAAAAGAGGCAATGGCTTTGTCCAGATCCCCGCTGAATATCACCATGGAAGATCCATCGGCCACCGGGGCTGCCGCCGGTTCCCCGGGGCAGATTCTCACCTCTCCCTGACCCT
>JAXGWN010000011.1:0-13122 GCA_040773285.1 Bacillota bacterium | reverse complement strand
GTCCGCGGGAAGGGATTTGACCGGTGGAAACAGAAATAGAACCGGAAAGAGCCGGTGGGCCGGATCCTGGATCGCGGCCCGGACAAGGAGATGAAACATGGAAAAGGAAATGGACAAGGACAAGAAAATTGCGGTGCTGATTGATGCCGACAATGTGTCCGAAAAGTATATAAAATTTATTATTGACGAGATATCCAATCATGGAACCCCCACTTACAAGAGAATTTACGGGGACTGGACCAAACCGAATCTGGCTTCCTGGAAGTCGGTGCTGCTGAATTATTCCATTACCCCCATCCAGCAGTACAGTTATACCACCGGGAAGAATGCCACCGATGCCGCCCTGATCATCGATGCCATGGATATTCTGTATTCCGGCCGGGTGGACGGGTTCTGCATCGTGTCCAGTGACAGCGATTTTACCCGTCTTGCCGCCCGCCTGCGGGAGGCCGGCAAGTACGTGATCGGGATGGGGGAGAAAAAGACTCCGACGCCTTTTATTGCCGCCTGTGAGAAGTTCAAGTATCTGGAGGTGCTGGCTTCCAGCACGACTGAGTCCACGGAACCGGAGACGCCGGAGACCAAACGGGAAGTGGGACAGACCGCCGGAGCCGGCGGAGCGGGAACCAATGTAACCGAGATTTCCGAGGCGGTCCGGACCATCATTACGGAGATTTCTGACGATGACGGCTGGGCTTCTTTGGGAGAAGTGGGCAGTGTCCTCAACAAGCGGTATCCCGATTTTGACACCAGAAACTACGGATTCCACAAACTGACCCCCTTTCTGTCCTCTCTGGGCTGTTTTGAGATCCGTTCCAGGAAGACCAGCAATCCCAACGTAACCAACAAGTATATCCGGAACCAGCAGCCAAAGGTGGAGCCGGAAGAAGCGGCGGCTACCCGGCCCCGGAAGAGAAAGCCCCGGAAGAAAAAACGGGCTCCTTCCTCCGGAACCCCCTCTTGATTCTGCCTCCGGTGGTGGGGGCGGACGGATGCGCCGGTGGATGGATGGCGGTATACGCCGGTTCCGCCGGTCCCCGGTGGGCCGTGTATCCGGACCTGGAAGAACTGCTGGAAGCCCACAGCGGGGCCCGGGAGATCTGGGTGGATGTCCCCCTGGGGCTTCCGGAGTCACCGGAGGATCTGCGGCCTGAACCGGAAGGGCGCCGCCTTTTGGGACGCCGGGCCTGCACCCTGTTTTCCGTTCCCTGCCGCCAGGCCACAGTGTGTGACGGCTATCCGGAAGCCAGCACGGTAAACCGGCAGATCCTTTCCCGGGGGCTGTCCCGCCAGAGCTGGAACATTGTGCCGGCCATCCGGCAGGCAGACCGGCTGCTGCAGAACCCCCAGACCGGGCCCCATCTGCGGGAGTCCCATCCGGAACTGTGCTTCGGCTGGCTGCGGGGTGGAGGGAAAACGATTCTTCCCCTGATGGAGCCCAAGCATACCCGGGAGGGCCTGACCCTCCGGATGGATCTTCTGAAACAGCATCTGTCCCTGAACAGCCTTCAGAAGCCTCCGCCCAGGTGGGCTGCCGATCTGGCCGACACCCTGGTTCTGTTTGTCTGTGCCGCCATGAGCCAGTCTGCCGGTGCACGGACCATTCCGGAATGCCCGGCTGTGGATCCCAATGGCATCCCCATGGCTCTTCACCTGCCGGCCAACCTGATTCAGCTGTAACGCCTCTGACGGATTCCGTCAGAGGCGTTTTTCCGTATAAAAAACCGGATCCCTTACGGAATCCGGTCTGGAGCGGGTGAAGGGAATCGAACCCTCGTATCCAGCTTGGGAAGCTGGCACTCTGCCATTGAGTTACACCCGCGTATTCACCTGACATCTATTATATGAATTCGGATGGCGGCTGTAAAGGGAAACCGAAAAAAATCCGGGCAGATTCCCTGCCGGTTTGCTCCAGGTGGTTGACCGGGAGGTATATACAGGGTATAAATAGATAGGCAATATACTGCGTAAATGGAGGGACCCATGGACAGCCGTTACCGGGAACACATGGAAAAATATTCTCTGGGCAACATTTTTATTCTGGGCAACCGCTTTCAGGCCCTTCTGGACCGGCAACTGAAAGAGATGGGACTGACTGCAAAACAGTGGTTTGCCCTGGAAGTGATCCGGGAAGTGTTTTCGGAGCCTCCCACCCTGAATCAGGTGGCGGAGGTATTGGGGTCCTCCCGGCAGAACGTCAAGGAACTGGTACGGAAACTGGAGGCGCGGGGATACATCGCCACGGGTCCGGATCCCCGGGACCGGCGGATGCTTCGGCTGACCCTGACCGGGGCCAGCCAGGAACTGCAGGAGGAAAGGCGCCTTCTGGACCGGATGTTTCTTAATCAGGTATTTGAGTGTTTCAGTGATGAGGAAATGCACTGCCTTTTCGAGGGACTGGAAAGACTTTCGGAATTTGTGCAGGCTGGGGAATCAGGGGGAAAATGAAATGGAAGGTCCGGAACAGACTGTGACATCCATGGATCCGGTGGTTTTTCTTGCCGGTCAGGAACGCAGAATCTATTCCATTTGTCTTACGCTGCTGAAGGATCCGGCCATGGCCAGACAGGCAGCCCTGGAAACGGTGCGCCAGATTCACCGGAGGTGGCCGGAGGGATCAGCCCGGCCGGATCCCGGCCGCTGGAGCGACATTCTGGCGGTGAGGATCTGCAGGGATCGTATGAAGAGTTAGGAGCCCGGAGAGAATCCGGGCTTATTTTTTTTTGATTCCTGCCGATAGTAAGTAAGAGAGCCTGATTGCTGGAGGAAACAGATGCGATTTATTCATACAAGATTCCTGCGGGAAGACATGGTGCTGGGAAAACCCCTGTATGACACGGCCGGACGTCTGCTGCTGCAGGAAGGAACCACCCTGAAGAAAAACTACATAACCAAAATCCGGAAACTCCGCTACAACGGAGTCTATATATCGGACCGCTACTCCAGTGGCGTGGATGTGCCGGAGGTGGTCAGCCCGGAAACCCGTATGGAGGCCGTGGTGGCCATCCGGGAGGCCTACCGGAGACTGGAAAGCGGCCTCAACAACATTGAGGCCCTGCAGGAGAAAATAAGCCGTATTGTCCACTCTGTGGTGGATGAGATTCTGGAGCACGATGAGATACTCATCAACATGGTGGACCTGAAGATGTACGATGACTACACCTTTTTTCACTCCACCAATGTGGCCGTAATATCCGCCATAATCGGTATCGGGCTGGGTATGCCCCGCCGGGATCTTTACGAACTGGCCCAGGGGGGACTTCTCCATGATCTGGGTAAGATCTGTATCCCGGACGTGATCCTCAACAAGAAGGAGCCCCTGACCGATGACGAGATGCAGCTGATCCGTACCCATCCCCTGCAGGGATATGAGATCATAAAGAAAAAACTGGATCTGTCCGCCCGCAGTTATGTGGCGATTCTTCAGCATCATGAGAAGGTGGATGGAACCGGATATCCCTATGGGCTTACCGGAGACCGGATCACCCTGTTTGGAAAGATTCTGGCCATTGCCGATGTCTACGATGCACTCACCTCCGACCGGCCATACCGGCCCGGCTGGCCTCCCTCCGAGGCTCTGGAGTATGTGCTGTGAAACTGCGGAACCCACTTTGAGAAAGAACTGGTGGAGGTGTTCCACCGGAAGGTATCCCCCTATCCGGCGGGCTCCATGGTGGAACTGAACGACGGAAGAAGAGCCATTGTGGAAAGAAATCATGAGGGATATGGTCTGCGGCCCCAGCTGCGGGTGGTGCAGGAAAAGGGCTGTGACGTGGAGCCCTACGGACTGGATCTGCGGGAGATGGATCAGTCCTGTTTTACCATAACCGGGATTATCAGTCACTGAATCAGGAAAGAAAAGAATCAGTCCCCGGCTGCCGGATGATACGGCGGCCGGGGACTGTTAATCTTCAACTGGTTACTGGACTGCCTGATCGTATATCCTGAGATTGTCGTAGTCTCCCATCAGGGAGTGGGGACCGTAGGGCCAGTAACCCATATCGGCAAAGTGCCAGGGGTTATGGCCCAGGAAGAAGGCTTCTTTCGGATCCTTGGCTGTGTTCCAGGCGGCGGAGGCCGCTTTCTGGCCGTCCACCCAGATGCCCAGGGATTCCCGGGAGGCGCTCCAGCTGATCACGATTTCATGGAACTGCCCGTCCAGCCATATCTCCGGGGAAACCTCTCCGGTGGCATAGGACCAGTCGCTGCCGCTCCAGGTTCCGTAACTGAGGGCACTATACTCCTGGTTTCCTTCCTGAAAGACCAGCAGCAGACTGAACCCTCCGGGAAAGGCTCCGTTCCAGCCCACTGTATCCAGGATGAAACCACAGTAAGGAGGCGGATTCCCATTGTAGGCCAGCCAGTCAGGCTGCAGGCTGGTATAGGAGTCCATGAGGCCTGAAGGGGCCCGCCACTCAAACCGGATGGTGCCCTCTTCCGGAGGCAGAACGCTGCCGGAGTATCCGATGTAACTGGTGAAGCCGTCCAGCCGGGCCGCGTTTCCTGTGGAGCCGGAAGTGGAGGAGACTCCGGAGGAACCAGGTACTTCCTGCTGATAAAAGGGGCTGGCTACGGATCCGAAGGAACTCCCCGGGTTTTCAAAATCGTCTTCAAACACAGGGGTCCAGCCAGCCATCTGTTCCCCGATTCCTCCGGTACTTTCCTCAGAACATCCGGCCAGGGCCGGAGCAAGAAGAAGCAGGGCCAGAAGCACCGACAGTTTTTTCATGGTGATCCGCTCTTTTCATCCGGGCGGTTTCCCGCCCCCTGCATGGCAATACTGTTGTCACCCTCAGAATAGTCCCGGAAGGTATGGCGGTCAACCGATATTTTCACTCGGCATTTTCAGTTATAATAGTACCCATAAACGATTGGGAGAAACTTTATGGAAAAATTGCCAGTACTGATCAGCATCCCCCATGGAGGGCATGATATTCCGCAAATGTACCGGGACCGGATCCTGCTGTCCGGCCGGGAGGTTTTCATAGACAGCGATACCTGGAGCCGGATCCTGTATGGTCTGGAGGATCGGGTGGAGTGTGTGGTGGCCCCGGAAACCGCCCGGGCCTTCGTGGATCTGAACCGGGCCACCGGGAGCCTGAAAACGGCGTTCCGGGATGGGGTTATGAGAAACAGAACCCACAACGGGGAACTCATCTGGAAACCGGGGCAGGAGCCGGATCCTGAGGAGATCCGGGACATACTGGAGACCCATTACTATCCCCTTCACCGGAAACTGGAGATTTTCACCACCAGACAGGACCTTCGGTTTGCCGTGGACTGTCATACCATGATCTGGAGGGAGCCCCGGAGAAAGGGACTGATTGAGCGCCGCCCAAGACCCATCTTCTGCATCAGCAATCTGGGGGACCGGGAAGGGGAAGGAACAAATCTATCTGCCCCTGCCCCTTTCGTTCGTCATATGAAAGATCTTCTGGAGAGGGAGTTCAGGGATGTGGAGCCTTTTCCGGATACCCCCCTGGTGGGTATAAACGATCCTTTCCGGGGCGGATTCATCACGGCCGTGCATGGCCGCCGGGCCCCCTGGCCCTGGGTGCAGCTGGAGATCAGCAGGGCCCTGTACCTGCCGGAGGACGACCGGATCACCGGAGAACCGGGACCGGAGGCTCTCCGGAGAATGGAGGAGGTCCGCCAGAGTCTTTACAGGGTCCTGCTGGACCTGTGCAGAGCGTAAAAGAAACCGGTGGACACCGTTTTGACTCAGGTGTCCACCGGTCTATTCAAGAAACAAGGTTATAGGAGGGGATTAAAGGGACCATCCCCAGTTTTGCTGTGGAGATCCAGCAGACGGTCTTCGGTGCTCCAGACGGACCCGTCTTCCCAGAGATCCTCAGGATCCTCATCGGACAGGGCAATCCAGAAACGTCCGGCGGCCATCAGCAGCAGGAAATGGTATTCATTACTGCCCCGCAGAGCGCTCCCCGTAAGGGCCAGATTGTCTTCGTCCCAGTAATCGTAGTCCCGGGCCAGATCATAGACGGTGCCGGTAATGGTCTCATCCCCGGGGCCTTCCAGACGGACGGTTCCGGACCAGACAGGATCGAGATCCATGTCAGCACTCTCCGTAAGGTTCAGAGTAAACTCCCAGAGCCCCGGAAGATCCCGGATGCTGGTAAAGGTGCCGGAGCGTTCGTAGGTGAAACTGGTGGTCACCTTAAGATCCCGGATCAGGGTACGGCTGGAAAGCCGGATATCCCAGTACTCATGGACGGGGTTATTCCCGGGATCAAATATGGCTTCATAACGGCCGGAGCCCAGTTGCCGGAACGAAAAGCGGGAATCAGCCAGCGTGAAGGAAGATCCCCGGGAAGGTTCCACCTGGAAATCAGATGCCCGGAGTCCCGTTATGTTCGAGCCATCGGTGTCCCGGACCCACAGTTCCAGAAGCCCGGTACCATCCTTCCGGTCGGTATACCGGATAAGGCTGCTGTCCGACGGATCGGAAGGGAGTTTCCCCTCCAGCAGGTCATCCAGAAATTCCCGGATGGCCGCCCGGTAAGCTGTCCGGTCCGTTTTGGGTATTCCCTGAAAATCTGTCCCCGGACCCATTTCCCGGGCCACCAGGGAAATCAGGTTTCCGGAATTCAGGCGGTGCCCGGTGCCGGTCTCCTTCAGAAGGGATGCCGCCACGGCCGGAGCAGCAGGACAGGGTCCTTTATCGGCGGGGCCTTTTTTTCCTCCTGGAGCCGCCAGGGCAGGAGTGCCCAGTGTGGCCAGAAGAATAAAAATGAGAATCAGAGCAACAATACGGTAACGTTTCATGGGTTATTCGCCTCCTGGGAAACAAAAAAGCCGGCCAGCCGGCCGGTTACGCTGCGGACTCCCTGCGGCCAAGCGTCCAGATACAGCCGGCAGTTCATCGTCTCCTGTATGTTATATTTCTACGTTGCATAGGATTTTCCTGCCGGCGGAAGGCGCAGAGCAAAGATTGTGGTATTCTAAAGACAGGCCTGAGGCCGGAAAGGATGAACAGGATGAAAATATCATTTCTGGGGGGAGCCGGATCGGTGACCGGTTCCTGCTATCTTATGGAAAGTGCCGGGGTCCGCTTTCTGCTGGACTGCGGAATGTATCAGGGTTCTGAGGAAGAAGAGGATCTGAACCGCAGGCCCTTTGCCTTCAGCCCCCATGACGTGGAATTCCTGATTCTCCGTCATGCCCAGATCGACCACAGCGGCAGGATTCCCCTGCTGGTCCGGGACGGATTTTCCGGTCCGGTTTTCTGTACGCCTCCCACTGCGGACCTGGGGGAGATCCTTTTACGGGACAGTGGAAATATCCATGAAATGGAAAGCAGGAACGCCTATGAGGCGGCCCTGAGACGGGAAAAGGAAAAAGAGCCGGGAGAAAGACAGGACGTGCAGGTGCGTCCTCCCCTGTATACCGTGGAGGATGCGGAAAAAGCGGTGAAGTCCTTCCGGAAGGTACCCTACCATAAGGAGTTCTCCCCGGCACCGGGGGTCCGGGTGAGATTCCTGGACGCCGGCCACCTGCTGGGGTCCGCCGTGGTGGAAATCTGGCTTGACGGGGAGAACCCGCCCAGGAAACTGGTGTTTTCCGGGGACCTGGGCATGAAGGACAAGCCGATCCTCCGGGATCCTGAATTTGTGGAAGAGGCTGACATTCTGTTGCTGGAGTCCACTTACGGGGCAAGACTCCATGCGGATATGCACAAAGGGATCCGTGACCTGATCCGGATCATCGAAGAGACCAGCAGACGGGGGGGCAGCGTGGTGATTCCCTCCTTTGCAGTGGGACGGACCCAGGAACTGCTGTATCTCCTGAACATCTTCTATGAGGATCACCCGGAGTACCGGAAAATGCTGGATCCCCTGAAGGTTTTCGTTGACAGTCCCCTGGCCATCTCGGCCACGGAGATCTTTACCCGGCATCCGGAAGTGTTCGACCGGGAGACCAGAAAAAGGATTGAGGACGGGGACAAACCCCTGGACTTCAAAAACCTGATTCTCACCAGCCGGAAAAAGGCCAGCGTGGAGATCACCAGGATGGAGGAACCAAGAATCATTATTGCCTCCAGCGGAATGTGTGAGGGAGGAAGAATCCTTTATCATCTCCAGCAGCACCTGCCGGACCCCCTGGCCAGCATCGTGTTCGTGGGTTACCAGGCGGAGAACACCCGGGGCCGCCAGATCGTTTCCGGAAAACCGGAGGTGAACCTGTTTGGCCGGGACTATCCGGTCCGGGCCCATATCCACAATCTGGAAGGATTTTCCGGCCATGCCGACCAGGCCATGCTGCTGGAGTGGCTGGGACATATGGAGAAAGCACCGCAGCATATCTTCCTGGTTCATGGGGAAGATGAATCCAAGGAGGCCCTGTCCGCTAAGATCCGGGAGGATCTGGGCTGGGACAACCGGGTGGCCCCCCAGGGGGAAACCGTGGAGCTGTAGGCAGACGAAAAAGGAGAAAGGACAGAAACCGGATGACAGAACCGTTCAGGGAGATGAGAAGGAAAAAGCAGATGCTGGAGAAACCGGCGGCGGAGGAAATCCTGATGCAGGCCTCCTCCGGTGTGTTGTCCTGCCGGGGGGACGGGGACTGGCCCTACGGGGTACCTCTGAACTATGTGTATCATGAGGGGCGGATCTATTTCCATTCAGCGGCTTCCGGCCACAGGATGGATTCCCTGCGGCGGGATCCCCGGGTCTCATTCACAGTAATTGGGGAAGACCGGATTGTCAGCGGGGAGTACACCAGCTATTTCCGCAGCGTCATCGTGTTCGGTAAGATCAGGGTGGCTGAAGGGGATGAGCGGCTGGAGGCCCTGGGGGCTCTGGTGGAGAAATACTCCGGAGACAGGCCCCAGGAGGAAAAGAAATCCCAGATCCATAACTGCAAGCAGGCCCTACTGGTGGCCATTGATGTGGAGCATATGACCGGGAAAGAGGCCATTGAACTGGTCCGGGCTTCCCGGAAAGAGAACGAATAAGATCCGCCCGGGGACCACTATGGTCTCCGGGCGGATCCTTGTTTCCATGAAGATTTATTTATCCTGCAGTTTTGCCCGCATGGCGATAGCCTGACGCTCCGACTCCAGGATGGTGCCCACGTCTTTGTCGCCCCGGCCGGACAGATTGACGATAATGATTTTGTCCGAGGTCAGGGTGGGGGCCAGTTTCATGGCCTGGGCCACGGCGTGGGAACTTTCTATGGCCGGTACGATTCCCTCGGTGCGGGACAGATACCGGAAGGCGTCCAGGGCCTCAAAGTCATCCACTGCCACATAGGTGGCCAGGTTCTGCTGGGCCAGATGACTGTGCTCGGGACCCACCCCCGGATAGTCCAGACCGGAGGCAATGGAATAGCAGTGGCTGGGGTTTCCTTCCCCGTCCTGCATCAGGAAACAGCGGAATCCATGGATGATGCCTGCCGGAGAAGTGGAGATGGGAGCTGCATGCTCTCCGGTGGAAAGTCCAAGACCCGCCGGTTCCACCCCGATCAGCTGCACGGCCGGATTTCCGATATACTCACTGAACATCCCGATGGCGTTGGAGCCACCCCCCACACAGGCCAGCATGTAGTCCGGGTCCCGGCCTTCCGCCTCCCGGATCTGTTCCTTAATCTCTTTGGAGATAATGGACTGGAAGTGGTGCACAATGCTGGGATAGGGATGGGGGCCCACCGCGGAGCCCAGCATGTAGAAGGTGTTTTCATGGTTCGCCACCAGATCCATCAGGGCCTCGTCCACAGCGGCCTTCAGGTCCCGGTCCCCGCTGCGGGCCGGAATTACCCGGGCTCCCAGCAGTTCCATCCGGAACACGTTGAGTTCCTGCTTGGCCATGTCCACTTCGCCCATGTAAACATCGCACTCCATGCCGAACAGAGCCGCCACGGTGGCAGTGGCCACTCCGTGCTGACCGGCTCCGGTTTCAGCGATCAGGCGCCTGTTTCCCATCCGTCTGGCCAGCAGGGCCTGACCGATGGTGTTGTTGATCTTATGGGCTCCGGTGTGGTTGAGATCCTCCCGTTTCAGGTAGATCTTCGCCCAGCCCAGATCCCTGGTCATGTTGGCCGCATAATACAGTGGGGAGGGTTTTCCCACATAGTCCTTCATATAGTAGTCGTATTCTTTCTGAAACTCAGGATCCCGGATGGCCTCCTCAAAGGCCTGGGCGATTTTCTCCAGCACCGGCTCCAGGTCCGGAGGTACGAATACCCCTCCGAATTCTCCGAAAAATCCATTTTGCACTTCGTAAGGTCTGCTGCTCATCTCGTCTCTTCCTTTCTCTGCTTGCTCACTTTTTTCTGTATCCGGCTCTTCCCGGAAACAGTTACTTAATCAGAATACTATATGCTCCGGCCGGTTTCAACCCCGGACGGCCGGGAGGAGGGAACGAAAAAAAGCGGCTGAAGAAAATGTTTTCATTTCCATGTCAGGGTCTTTGGTTTATAATGTGAATGTAGAATGCTGCATGCAGGTAAGGAAGGGGTGCCGCAATGAACGGGGATCTGAGATGCCTGACCAAAGGGGAATATGTGTACCGGGTGCTGAGAGACCGGATTTTTACCGGGGATCTGCAGAAGGACCGGATCTATACGGTGGTGGAACTGGCGGAGGAACTGGGAGTCAGCAGAACTCCGGTCAGTGAGGCGGTGAAGATCCTGGTGAGCCAGGGGTACCTTATAATGCTGCCCGGCGTGGGTTTCCGGGTGAAGGCCCTTACCAGACGTGAGATCAATGAGATTCTCACCATCAGCAGCGTGCTGGAAAAACTGGCACTGGAGACCATCATTGCCAGGAAGGCCTCTCTGGAGTACGGGGAGATGAGGGAGATGCTGGACCGCTGTGAGCAGTCGGTGCTGGACCGTGATGTGGATGAATATGCCCGGCTTACCGAACAGTTTCACAAGACCCTGTACCGGGCGGCCGGAATGCCCAAACTGGTGGAGGTGCTGGATTCGGTCAGTATCCATGAGGCTCTGTATCAGGAGTCTGTGCTCCGCAGCCCGGGAGCCATTCTCACCCTGATCAATGACCACCGGCTTTTGCTTGACATTGTGGAAAACGGGAGAACCGACAAGATCGACGGGTTTCTGGCCAGACACGTGAAAAACTGTGAGGTCACCCACGAGATCTATCTGGAACCCGCTGAAATTGAGGAATAAAGGGAGGGTACCATGGGAAGATTCGAAGGAAAAGTTGCACTGGTGACCGGTGCCGGACAGGGTCTGGGAGCCCAGTTCGCCCGGGATTTCGCCCTGGAGGGGGCCCATGTGGTAATGGTGGCCCGCAACGGGGAGAAACTTCAGAAGGTGGCGGAATCCATCCGGGAAGCCGGTGGCGTGGCGGAGGCCCACAGCCTGGACGTCAGCGACTATGATGGGGTCATGGCTCTGGTGGAGGATGTGTCCGGCCGTCTGGGAGGCGTGGACATTCTTATCAACAATGCGGCGGTCCACCGGGCCATCCGGGTGGCGGAGACCTCCAAAGAGGACTGGGATCTGCAGATTGGTGTGGATCTCAATGGAACCTTTTACTGCACCCGGGCGGTTCTGCCCCACATGCTTGAGAAGAAGTACGGAAAGATCATCAATATTTCCTCCTCTGCAGCCCGTCATTTCTTCCCGGGTTTCGGGGCCTATGCCGCAGCCAAGGGGGGAATGGTCAGCTTTACCCACACCCTTCAGGAGGAAGTGAAGTACGACAACATCAACGTAAATGCCATATATCTGGGTATGACCAACACAGAGTACACACGGGAAAGGATGCACGAGCACGAGTCGGTCACCATCCCCCTGGAAGACATGCTGCAGCCCCCTGAGGTTTCCCGGGTGGTGCTCTGGCTGGCATCCGACGAGGCCGCACCGGTTAAAGGGGCTGCCATCGACGTGTTTGGGAATCATTCGTAGGAGGTAAGGGACATGGAAAACCGGATCAGTATCAATGAAATGGCAGTAAAACTGGTGAAGGAGGAGATCCTTCCCCGCCAGGCCAAACTGGGGGTAGAGGCCCATACACTGGACTGCGGGGCCACCGTGGTGGATATGGGACTCAATGTAAAGGGCAGCTGGGAAGCCGGCCTCCTGTTTACCCGGGTCTGCATGGGGGATATGGGAGTGGTCCAGCTGGGCCGCTGGCGGCTGGATGACGAAATCCAGTTTTCCGCCATCGAGGTGTTTACCGAAGCGCCCCTGATCGCCTGTCTGGGATCCCAGATTGCCGGCTGGAAACTGGGAAGCGGAGAGTTTGCCACCATCGGCAGCGGGCCTGCCCGGGCCCAGGCAGTGGTGGAAAGCGATATGTACTTTGAAATGACCGACTACCGGGACCGTTACGACGAGGTGGTACTGTGCATCCAGGACATCCGGATGCCCGGGGACGACATCGCCCTGGAAGTGGCCCGGGAGTGCGGGGTGGACCCGGATAAGGTCTATCTCCTGATTGCCCCCAGCGCTTCCCTGGTGGGATCCATCCAGGTTTCCGCCCGGCTGCTGGAGCAGGTCTGCCATAAAATGCACGAAAAGGGCTTTGAGGTCAGTAAAGTGGTGAACTGCTGGGGCACGGCCCCCATCGCTCCTGTGGTGAACGACGAGGTGAAGGCCATGGGCCGGATCAACGATGCCATCCTGTACGGTGGGGAAGTGGAGTTCTGGGTGGATGCCGAGGATGTGGAGGTGGCCAAGGTGGTTCACCAGCTGGTCAGCAAAACCTCCAGCCCCTACTATCCGGAGCCGTTTGCCAACGTCTTTGAACAGGCCGGCCGGGATTTCTATTATATTGACCATGATTTTCATTCCATCGCCAGAATACAGATTCATAATGTGAGGACCGGGAAGTGTTTCACCGCCGGGGAAGTGAACCGGGACGTGATCCGGGAAACATTTCTGAAATAGTTGTACTGCACAGGAGTCAGATAGGGAGGAGTAATACCATGGCATTAAGCAAAGAGCGCATCTGGAAGGTGTACCGCGACATGGTGCTGATCCGCAGGTTTGAGGAAGAGGTGGAAAAATATGCCCAGAACGGGACCATCCCGGGCTTTATCCATCTTTCCATCGGGCAGGAGGCCGCCCAGGCCGGAGTGGTGGATGCCCTGCGTCCCACCGACTACAAGTTCCCGGACCACCGGGGACATGGGG
>JAXGWN010000010.1:0-13787 GCA_040773285.1 Bacillota bacterium | reverse complement strand
CCCAAAGGCCCATCTTCTTACCGTCCTCCCGGTTGATCTCGATAAAACCGCGGGGATACTCCCGGTCCAGGGTCCATACTTCACGGGTCATGGTTCCGGTGTGGTAATGATGGTGCACCCGGCCGGTGGTGAGAATAAAGGGATACTCCCCGTCGGCAGTCTCTCCGGGACCAGCGTAGGGGGTGGGCACCATCAGGCCTTTGCCCCTGGTAAATTTATCCTTATGGAGGAACCGGGTTCCGGGGTGGTCCTTGTCCGGGCAGGGCCACTGCAGGCCAACTTCTTCAATCCGCTCATAGGTAATACCCCCGTACTGGGGAACCAGAAGGTTGATTTCGTCCATAATCTCTGAGGGAGACTGATACTCCGCAGTGTAACCCATCTCCCGGATCAGGTCTCTGAGAATCACCCAGTCAGGCCGGCTGTTGCCCACCGGCTCCACTGCCTGGTGAATCCGCTGAACCCGGCGTTCCGTATTGGTGAAAGTTCCATCCTTCTCCAAAAAACTGGCTCCGGGAAGAATCACGTCAGCATAGGCTGCGGTCTCCGTCAGGAATATATCCTGAACCACCAGGAAGGGAACCATTTCCAGACAGTGCAGGATATGAGTCTGGTCCGGATCAGACAGAGCCGGGTTTTCCCCCATGACATACAGGGCTTTCATGGTGCCCTCTTCGATTTTCTCGAACATCTCGGACAGTTTGTTTCCGTCCAGGCTGGAGTACTCTCCCCAAGCCGCAGAGAATTTTTCCTGGGTGGCAGGAAGAACTGCCTTCTGATATCCGGGCAGAACGTCCGGAAGGCCTCCCATGTCACAGGCTCCCTGAACATTTCCCTGACCCCGCAGAGGATTGAGCCCGGTTCCCTCACGGCCTATGTTTCCGGTGAGCATCACCAGATTGGCCAGTGCGAGAACGTTTCTGGATCCGGTAACATGCTGGGTAATCCCCATGGCGTAAAGAACGGATGCCTTTTCCGCCGTTGCATAGCCCCGGGCAATGTTGCGGATTGTTTCTGCCGGCACTGAGGTTATGGGTTCTGCCCATTCCGGAGTGTATTCCCTGACAGATTCCTTCAGTTCCTCGAATCCCTCCACCCGCTGACTGACGAACTCGTGGTCATACAGGTCCTCTTCGATGATCACGTGGATCAGTGCGTTGATAAACGCCAGGTTGGTTCCCGGCTCAAGTGCCGCATATTCGTGGGCAAAATCCGCCAGTTGAATCCTGCGGGGATCCGCAACGAAGAGTTTTGCCCCCTTCTCCAGAGCTTCAAATACCCTGGTTCCGATCAGAGGATGTTGCTCCGTGGTGTTTGAACCGATGATCAGGATGGCATCCGCATCGGCGACCTCCTCAATAGAGTTGGTCATGGCCCCACTGCCAAACGCTGTGCCCAGACTGGACACGGTGGGGCTGTGTCAAAGACGGGCGCAGTGATCGATACTGCTGGTCTTAAGGGCCATCCTGGACAGCTTGGCCATCAGGAAGTTTTCCTCGTTGGTGCATCTGGCGGAAGTAAGTACCCCAATAGTATCGGTGTTGTCCCCCCCGGTCATGGCCTGCCTGAACCCTTCAGCGGTCCTGGCCAGAGCCTCCTCCCAGCTGGCCTCCCGGAAAGATCCATCCTCCTGCCGGATCAGCGGACTGGTCAGCCGTTTCGGGCTGTGCACAAAATTAAAGCCATGCCACCCTTTGGCACAAAGTTTTCCACGGCTGACCACATGGCTGAACTGAGGAGTGACGCCCAGGATTTCATCCCCGGATACGTTCACATAGAGTCCACAGCCGCAACCGCAATAGCCGCATGTTGTCGCAATTTTCTTCACAGCATTTCACCCCATATTTCAAAATAATGGATACACACAAAAATCACCATCATACTGACAGCCTAACTGTAATCTTAGGCCATAACCCTGCTCCTGAAAACCCGTCCGGAAGATTATGAAAGTTCTTCTTTTCACTTGTCCAGTTGAAAAAAGGGCTACCCCGGGGGGTTGCCCTCTGATTCTATTTGCCGTCTTTTTCGGCCAGAGCCTTGCGGCCTGCATCGAAAACCACCAGATTTTCTGCCAGTTTCAGTGCCAGTTCACGGACCGTCTTCATTCCGATCTCATCCGCTTCCGCACCGGCTCCTCCACCATCCTGGGACCAGACTTTCCCCCCGTGATAGCCGAACACCTCATTGCTGACCACATTGATGCCCCGGCTGAGCATCATATTGTTCAGAGCGTTGACGGTCAGTTCCTGACCACCATTTCTGGCACCCCCCACTGCCAGGGATACTCCCAGTTTGTTGCGCAGTGCACCAGGGAACACATGGTGGATCGGACGCATCCTGCTGAAAAATGCCATCATCTGGGGACAGGGCTCCATCACATAGACGGGGGACCCGATAATGAAGGCATCCGCCTGCGTCATCTGCTTAACCAGATCGTTCCCATCATCTTTAATAACGCACCAGTCCTTCTTCCGCTTACAGTAATCACAGTGGGTACAGGGTGCCAGCTTTTTTCCCCTCAGGCTCATGTACTCCACCTCAATTTCCGGATAGGCAGCCCGGATGGTCTCCAGAGCCTCTTTCACCGCATACTCCGTGGCTCCCTTCCGGGGACTGCCTGAAATTCCCAGTATCTTCATCTTATGCCGGTTCCCCCATTTCTTGAAAGTGCATCAGCACTCTTCAGAAAATTATTTTTGTGAAAAACAGTTTATTAAGAAACTTTTTTTCATTATCGGATGAAACAGACTTTTTGTCAACAAAAAACCTGCGCCCGACGCAGGTTCCCTGTACTATTTTTTTGCTGCCACTGATTCCCGGACCCGAAAAGATACACCTACCACTTCCACCACATCTCCGGCAGTCAGGGGAGCCTCCAGTTCCTGTCCACTCAGCATTCCCAATATCCCGTCCAGGCGATCCTCCTCCAGTGGCTCTATGGAACGGACAGATACATTGGCAAACACACCTCCCCGTACCGGCAAATGGGTGTTTACCATACGCCTGGGCAGATTCATACGGGATATGGCATACGCCTCCCCCCGTCTGCAGTTATTCCACTGTACCTCATGGAGGGTATCTCCCTCATGGAGAACCTCCATTTCGCAGCGCATGGCACAATTAATGCACTGGATCTCGGTTGTCTTCAATGCAATCCTCCGAAAATGAAAAGAAGCAGCCCAAAGGCTGCTCCCGGAACACAATGCTACTGAATAAACGCCTGATATTCCTCTTCGCTCATCAGGTCATCCAGCTGGGCAGGATCCTCCATCTCGATCACTACCAGCCAGCCGTTCCCCAGGGGATCGGTGTTGATCAGTTCTGGCTCATCCAGCAGAGCCTCGTTAACCTCAACGATCTCTCCGGCAACCGGGGCATAGACATCGGATACAGCTTTTACAGACTCAATGGTTCCCAGACCGTCTTCAACGGCAAAGGTATCGCCCACTTCGGGAAGTTCAACGAATACCACATCCCCCATGGAATCCTGGGCGTAATCACTTACCCCCATTGTTGCTTTGTTTCCTTCTACTCTGATCCATTCATGATTCTTGGTATACTTCAGCACGTTAGCCACCTCCATGATTACTTTCTGACTGTATTATAACCATTCGGCCACAATATTCAAAGACAATATGGTAAAACCGCAGGAAGAATTTAGGTTTTGTGCGGGTTTCCAAAGAAAGCTACCGCATTTTTCCAGAGAATCTCTTCCATTTCCCGTTGCTCCACGCCCCGGACTTCTGCAATTTTTTCCACCACCAGGGCGACTCTGGAAGGCTCGTTTGTCTTTCCCCGGAAGGGTTCCGGGGAAAGATAGGGGCAGTCGGTCTCTGCCAGGATCCGGTCATCCGGGACAGTCTCCACCGCTTTCAGCAGGCGGGAAGCATTTTTAAAGGTTACCGGACCGGCAAAGGATATATGCAAGTCCAGTTTCAGACAGTCCCGGGCAAACTCAGCACTGCCGGAAAAACAGTGCATAATGCCCCCGTTCTTCGGTGGATATTTCCTGAGAATCTCCAGCATATCTCCGTGGGAGTCCCTGTTGTGAATGATCACCGGCAGTTTCACCCGGTCCGCCAGCTGCAGCTGCCTTACAAAAACCTCTTTCTGAATCTCTCTGGGAGAATTGTCATAGTGGTAGTCAAGACCGATCTCACCCCAGGCTGCCACGGGACCTGAAGATACCAGATCCAGCAGATGCCGTTCCACCTCTTCGGAATAGTGCCGGGCGTCATGGGGATGCATTCCCACCGCCGCCAGACACTCCGGAAATCTCCGTCCCAGATCCACCGCCCGTCGGCTGCTTTCCAGATCGTATCCCACATTGACAATGCCCCGGACACCTGCCTGGCGGGCCCGCTCCACCACCTGATCAGCCTGGGAATACAGCCGGTCATCGTTCAGATGGGCATGTGTATCAAACAGCATATCAGCCCACCCGGGAACCGGAGGGAATATCTCCGTCCACCGTCAGCAGGCGCATCTGTTTTTTGTCCGGGGTTGATGCTGCCAGAAGCATCCCTTGGGACTCAATGCCCCTGAGTTTGGCCGGCTTCAGATTGGCCACCACAATAATCTTCCTGCCGGTCAGTTCCTCCGGCCGGTATGCCAGAGCTATCCCTGCCACGATGGTCCGCGTCTCACTGCCCAGCTGCAGGCTCAGTTTCAGCAGTTTATCGGTCTTTTCCACCGGTTCTGCCGAAAGAATCTCCGCCACCCTCAGATCTGCCCGGAAGAAATCGTCAATGGTGATCAGGTTGGCGTTTTCTGCCTCAGAGTTGCTTTCCTGTCTGTTTTCTTCCGGGGTCACCGAATCCTCCACCGGCTTCAGGGCCTCTTTCGGATCGATCCTGGGGAATATTGGTTCTCCACGGTCTATCCGGAATCCTCCCCGCAGACGTCCAAATTCCGCGGATTCCCAGGTCTTCAGTCCGTCTTCAGTAAGACCCAGCTGCTGCCATACCCGCTCCGGGGTTGCCGGCATAAAGGGACCCACCAGAATGGTGGCAATCCGCAGGGTTTCCACCAGGTTATACATAACCGTGCCCAGGCGGCTTTTCCCGGATTCCTCTTTGGCAAGAGTCCAGGGCGCTGCCTCCTCAATGTATTTGTTGGCACGGGCAATCAGCTTCCAGATTTCCCGCAGTGCCTTCCCGAATTCAAATTTTTCCATAGCTGCCACATAACGTTCCCTGAGGCCCTCTGCCAGGGCGGACAGTTCGTCATCCAGCGGCTCCCGGTCACCTGGATCCGGAACGGTTCCTCCGAAATATTTATCCAGCATGGAGGTGCTGCGGCTGAGAAGGTTCCCATAGTCATTGGCCAGATCCGTATTGGTGCGCAGCACCAATGCCTCCTCGGAGTAATACCCATCCTCTCCATAAGGCATTTCCCGCAACAGAAAATAGCGGATGGCATCGGAGCCATATTTGGCGATGAGGGCAATGGGATCCACCACATTCCCCTTGGACTTGGACATCTTCCCCCCATCCAGCAAAAGCCAGCCATGGGCAAATACCGTAGTTGGCAACTGAACGTCTGCCGCCATCAGGATGATGGGCCAGATTATGGTGTGAAACCGGACAATATCTTTAGCAAGCAGGTGGACCACCTCGTCACCCTCCACCCAGAACTTCCGGTAATTTTCCCCGTCATTAAGGTAATCCAGAGCGGTGATATAGTTGGTGAGAGCGTCGAACCAGACGTAGATCACATGCCGGTCGTCAATGGGAACCGGAATGCCCCAGTCAAAAGTGGTCCTGGAGATGCACAGATCCTCCAGACCCTGTTTCAGGAAACTGAGCATCTCATTCTTCCGGGTGCCCGGCTGAATGAAGCCGGGATGTTCCTCGATATAGCGGATCAGCTGATCCTGGTATTTGCTCATCCGGAAAAAATAACTTTCCTCTTTGACAATATCCACCGGGCGTCCGCAGTCGGGACAGGTCCCCTCTTTCAGCTGTCTTTCCGTAAAGAAGGTTTCACAGGGAGTACAATAGTATCCCTCATATTCCGACTTGTATATGTCGCCCTTTTCATAGATGGTACGAAACAGTTTGCTCACCGTATCGTAATGGCGCTTTTCCGTGGTGCGGATGAAGTCATCATAACGGATGTCCAGCTGTTTCCACAGTTCCTGAAATCCGGCAACGATCCGGTCCGTATACTCAATGGGCTTCATCCCGGCCTCTTTGGCAGTCTTCTCAATTTTCTGGCCATGCTCATCAGAGCCTGTCAGAAAAAACACATCGTACCCCAGCATCTTCTTATAACGGGCCAGGGTGTCCGCCATGGTGGTGGTCAGGGCATGCCCGATATGCAGTTTGTTGCTGGGATAGTAGATAGGGGTAGTCACATAAAAAGTCTTCGTGCTCATATAATTTCTCCTTCCGGTTTCTTCCAGTTCAGATCTCTGTTCTCAGCAGCGCCTTTTCCCGGATCCGCCCTTCACGGTTTACCCGGATCAGCCCGGCTGACACAAGAACCAGTCCCACCAGAATGTTCACACTGAGGGTCTCCTCCGGCAGAAACAGGGCGGACAGGAACGTTCCTGCCACCGGCATAACAAAACGGTACAGGGCGATTTCTCCGGCTTTATGGTACTTCAGAAGAGTAAACCAGATGGAAAAGGCCGCAGCGGACAGAACCGCCGAATATAGAAACAACGCCCAGGTAACAGAGGTAAGTCCTGCCAGAATCCGTCCCGCCTCTCCCCATGATGGAATCAGCAGCAGAAAGGAGCCCAGCAGCATCTGTACAAAGGTCAGATAAAAAGAATGTATGCCCCTGGAAAACCGCTTGGCCAGCAGATCCCCTACGGCTGTAACCATAGCGCTCATCACCAGGAATCCTTCCCCTCCCCAGGAAAACACCCAGGTGAAGGCTCCTCCCCAGTTGACCGCCACAATCCCGGCAAACCCGGCCAGCAGCCCGGCCACCTTCCCCCGGTGCATCCGGTCATCCTTATACAGATAATGAGCCAGGATCACCAGAAAAAAGCTTCCCATAGAGGTAAGAATGGACGATTTCATTCCGGATACCCGGGATAGACCATTGTAAAAGAAATAGTATAACAGGGTGGTCTGAAAGAGACCCACCAAAGCACTCTTCCAGACGATATCCTTCCTCATGGTCAGAGGGCCCCTCAACACCAGCCGATAGAAAGCCAGGATCAGCAGCGAGGCCAGAAAAAACCTCATTCCGGCAAAGGCCATTTTCATCCGGACATCCTCCCCGGTGATGCCCAGGGAATCAAAGCAGATTTTCAGCACAGGATAGGCGCTTCCCCACAGAAAGCCGCAGAAGACTGCCAGCACAGCAGCACCTCTGCTGCTTCTCATAAAAGACGTCATTTCAGTCATACTCCTTGATGTATCGGTTGTACAGATCCCGCACCGGAACTCCGTATTTTTCAGAAGTCTGGCGGGCACTGTCCTTAACTTTCATTCCTCCGGAAACCAGAGTATGCATCTCCTTCAGGGCAACCTCCGGAGAGGCAATCTCCCGGTCGGGCAGCCGCCCCTCCACAACCAGAACCATCTCTCCTCTGGGGGCGTTTCCGGAATATTTTTCCAACAGACCGGCCAGGCTGTCCCGGACCGCTTCCTCATATAGTTTGGTCAGTTCCCGCACCAGTACGGCCCTCCGGTCTCCCAGTGCCTCCAAAAGCGCCTTCAGATCCTTCTCCAGCTGGTGAGGCGCCACATAAAAAATGCTGGTCCGGTGTTCTGTTTTCAGTTCCTCCAGCCGCCGGGATCTGTCTTTGCCGGTTTTGGGAAGAAACCCTTCGAACACAAAACGTCCGGCCGGCAGACCGGACACCGCCAGGGCAGATATCCCTGCAGAAGGTCCGGGAATCACGGTAACCGTAATCCCTGCAGCCGCAGCCATGGCCACCACTTCCCCGCCCGGATCCGATATTCCCGGCATCCCGGCATCGCTGATCAGGGCTACGGTACATCCCTCCAGAATCTTCTCCACCAGCCACTGGCCCCGACCGGCCTCATTGTGCCGGTGATAGCTGACCAGCTGGGCGTGGATTCCGAAGTGGGTGAACAGTTTTCTGCTGTGGCGGGTATCCTCCGCCGCCACCAGATCCGCCTCCTGGAGAGTCCGGATGGCCCGGGGGCTCATGTCCTCCAGATTCCCGATGGGAGTTCCTACCAGAATCAGTTTTCCCGGTTCCTTCAATCCTCCAGCCTCCCTTCCTCCAGCAGCCTGGAAATCTCCGGGCTGTAAGAGCCATCCTCGTTATGCATAATCAGGGGCGGACAGACCTGCAGCTGCTTTCCGGCATCCTTGCCCGAATCCAGAAGAACGGCCCTGGCCGGCTGGTTTTCCCGGGAATGAACCATGCGGATTCTCAGGGGATGGAACCCGGTCTGCCGGACCTCCCACAGAAGATCTGCCAGACGGGCCGCCGGATAAATACAGACAAACCGGCCGCCAGGTGCCACCAGCTTCCATGCCTTCCCCACCAGTTCCCCCAGTGGAAGAAGAGTCTCATGCCGGGACCGGGCAGTTCCGGCATGGGGGCTCTGCCATCCGTCACCAGAACGGTAATACGGCGGATTGCTTATCACAAGACTGAAACGGTTGTGCAGTTCTGCAGGCAGCTCCCGTACGTCTCCCTGCAGTATCTCCACATCGCTAAGACCATTCTCCAGCATATTTTTCCGGGCCAGCATTGCCGCCTCAGGCTGAATTTCCACAGCACTTACCCTGAGGTCCGGTTGCCTGCTGAGCAGCAAAAGGGGGATGATTCCTGTCCCGGTGCCCACATCCAGAACCCGCAGAGCCGGCCTCAGCCGGGGGAAGGCAGCCACCAGCAGGGAATCCAGTGTAAAACGGTAACCGTTTTTTTCCTGGTAGAGGCAGAACCTGCTGTTGATCTGTTCCCTGCTGAGACTATCTGTGTTCTCCATCACCCTTTACCTCACTGAGAAAACTGAGACAGAACAGGCAGTCCTGCTCTTTTTCCCGGGCCTGGGCAAAATGTTCCGGACAGACATGGAACCCTTCTGAGTAGATCTCTCTGAGATTGTCATGGCCCTGGCCTCCCTGCTGGTATATTTTGCTGAAAATCTGTTCATTCTGTTCTTCCAGGGCATAAACCTGCATCTTGATCTGAGCCAGTTCCTTCATCAGGGCTGCCATTTTTTCCTCCAGAGCCAGCAGGGATTCCGTAATTCTCATGACTGGGTCCCATCAGCTCCAGAGGGAGCACCGCCCTCACCGGGATTTCTGGGTTTCCGGGGTCTGCGGTTTCTTCTGCGGCGCTTTTTCACCTCTTCGCCCGTCTTTTCCCGGTCTGCGGTTCCCTCCTCCGGTCTCTTCGGCTGTTCCTGTTTCTTTTTGTCCGGGTTCTTCCGGGGGCGTTCCCTGTTTTCGCCGGTACGGGTACCCTCTCCGGCAGCATCCCGGTTTTTGTCCCGGTCCCGATCCCGGTTTTTGGGTTTTCTGCTGCGGTTCCTGTCCCGCTCCCGGCTCCGCCCTTCCTCCGGCAGCTTTTCAGGGGTACGGACCTCCTCTGCTTCCGGTTCTCCGGATACGGTCCGGCCGGTTCTCTGCATCATCTTCAGGTACTCATCATCTTCAGCCTGCTTCTCAGCCCGGAGTTTCTGTTCCCGCAGCCGGTCCCTCATATCCGGTTCCAGCACATCCAGGGGCGTATCGGGTTCCGCACGCTGTACTTCAGCCACTTCAAAAATTTCCTGCTTATCGTCGGCAAACCGTACCGCCACAATCTCCTGGATCACGTTGGCAGAAGTTACTCTTCCCACTCCCAGAGGAGTCCGGACCCGGCTTCCTTCCCGGGGCATATGGGCCTTGGCTTTTTCATAAACCTCATTTTCATATTTCAGGCAGCACATAAGGCGTCCGCAGATCCCGGATATTTTGGTGGGGTTCAGGGACAGATTCTGTTCCTTGGCCATCTTAATGGAGACCGTCTCAAAGTCTCCCAGGAAGGTGCAGCAGCACAGTTCCCGTCCACAGGAACCCAGTCCGCCCACCATTTTAGCCTCATCCCGCACTCCGATCTGCCGGAGTTCAATCCGCGTACGGAAAATCCCGGCCAGATCCTTCACAAGATTCCGGAAATCCACCCGTCCCTCAGCTGTGAAATAGAAAATCGCCTTGCTGCGGTCAAAAGTGTATTCCACATTGATGAGTTTCATTGGCAGTCTGTGCTCCTGGATTTTTCCCTGGCATATTTTCAGGGCATCCCGTTCATCCGCCTGGTTTTCTTCCAGCTGCTGCCGGTCCTCTTCGGTGGCTTTCCGCACAATCTTTTTGAGGGGAAGAACGACATTGCGTTCGTCAACCTCCCGGGGGCCGACCACCACATCCCCGAATTCCATTCCCCGGGCTGTCTCAACAATTACGTGTTCTCCCGCCCTGATCTCTATATCCATCGGATCGAAGTAGTAGATTTTTCCCACTTCCTTGAAGCGGACTCCCACCACCCGGATCGTCGCCTGTTTATCTTCCATGGGTTTCCTCCTGGGGCAGACACAGGGTCTGCATATTTATCAGCATGGCATCCAGTGCCAGCCTGGTATTCACCCGGCTCTTAAGTCTGCGGCCGGTTTCCAGCAATACATCCAGCAATCTCAGCAATATTTCCTCTCCGGCATCCATCCGGTCTTCCGGAGCAGCCGGCTTCCCGGATACCCGGGCCACAAGGTTTTCCCGGATCTGTCGGGTCCAGCTGTTCAGCAGGTCCTCCAGGCTGTCCAGTTTCTCCAGCCGGGCCGCCAGTCCATACCAGGCGGTCTCCCTGTCTCTCAGTCCATTCAGCAGTTCCTGCAGGTTCAGCCACTCCTGCGCCTCTTCCAGCCTGAGGATCCGGGCGGACAGGTCCCCGATGCTTCCTCCGGAAAGACGTGCAGCCAGTCGGGCCCGCTCCGCAGGCAACCCCAGTTCCGACATCGCAAGGTCCGCTATAGTCCCTTCGCTCAAAGGCCCAAAATATACGGTCTGAGTCCGGGATATGATGGTCTCAGGCAATCCGGCAGTTCCATCTGCAACCAGAAGAAAAATGGTTCCCTGCGGCGGCTCTTCCAGGCTCTTCAGGAGACAGTTGGCTGCGTCTGTTGTCATCTGGCCGGCCTGGTTCATCAGGATTACCCGGTGAGTATCTCCGGACAGTTTCAGCCCCAGCTGGTGCTGAACCTCCCGGATCACATCGATCCGTATGGATCTCTTTTCATCCGGATCCAACGGATACAGGCCAGGATGATTGCCATGATCCATAAGACGGCAGGAACGACACTGGCCGCAGCTGTCTCCGTCCGGCAGGGGTTCCCCGCAGAAAATGGACCGGGCAAAGGCCAGGGCCGTGGTGTGTTTACCAACGCCGTCAGGTCCTGTAAACAGATAGGCATGTTTCACCCGGCCGGACTTCAGATCCCGGAACAGAGTTCTTACGGCCGGTCCCTGATCCAGGATTTCCCGCAGGGCCTTCACCGCAGATCCCCCCGCTCAGAGAGTCTGCTGTGGATACAGCTCCACACGGCTTCCTCCAGTTGTTCCACGTCCTGATCCGCTCCGATCCGGATGATTCTTTCCGGCTCCCGGACAGCCAGATCCAGATACCCCTGGCGCAGCCTGGTCTTAAACTCCATATCCTCAGTCTCAAACCGGTCCGCCTGGGCCTGTCTGCTTTTTCTCCTGTGTTCCGCCTCCTCTGGCGGTAAATCCAGCAAAACAGTGATATCAGGCCAGAGACCGTCCAGGGCGGGGCGGTTCATCTCCCGGACCAGTTCCACACCCAGGTTTCTTCCCACCCCCTGGTACACCAGGGAAGAATCAATAAACCGGTCGGAAATCACCACAACACCATCTGCCAATGCCGGGCGGATAACCTGACGGACATGCTGTGCCCTGGCTGCCGCATACAGCAATGCCTCGGTCTCCGGATGAACCGCTTCCCCACAATCCTCCAGAAGAATGTCCCGGATCTTTTCAGCCAGAAAGGTGCCTCCCGGCTCCCGGGTAGTGATCACTTCATACCCCCGGGAACGAAGTCTCCGGGCGAGCCTCTCTATCTGTGTCGTTTTTCCGGTGCCGTCTGCACCCTCAAAAGTAATAAACATATCAGGAATCCCTCATTATTAAGATGGTTTCATCGGGTCCAAGACCCTGAATATGGGCGCCACCGGCCTGCAGACTTCTTACCCGTTCCGGCAGATCCATCGGTATGATCTCTCCGGGGCAGATCAGGGGAACTCCCGGCGGGTAGGCTGCCACTATATCAGCGGCAATCCTTCCTCCGGAACCGCCCAGGGGCATCCGGATCTTTTCCCCGAACCACGCTTCCCTGGGAGTCAGCAGTTTTTCCGGCAGCTCAAATACTATGTCCTGGCTCTCACGGAAATGATCTCTCATACTATGTTTTATGGACAGATTCTCCAGCACCTTCACCAGCTGATCCCATGCACTGCCGGAATCAAAAGGACTCAGAATCCCGGTGATATATCCCGGAGCGCCCAGTTCCAATTCCAGGCCACAGTCACGGCTCATCTCCAGCAGCAGCTGACGGCCATCCCTCCGGCTGTCTACCTCCAAAGTTACCCGCAGGGGATCCATGTAAAGATCTTCCCCAGATTCTGCAGTTGCCTGCCGGAAACCTGGAATTCTTTCCAGCCTGCGGCGCAGTATCTCCACCCGCTCCAGCAGTTCCCCGGGGGCACTGAACTCTCCCCACCAGGCTGCTGCTTTCTCCAGACTGGCCAGGAGAAGCCAGGAGGGGCTGGTGCTCTCCACCAGAGCGAGCGCCCTCCGCAAAGCCGGCACCCAGCCGGGGTCCTTCAGATGCAGCAGGGCGCTTTGGGTCAGACTGCCAAGAGTCTTGTGAGCTCCATGGACAGTGGCATCCGCATAGGACTGTGCGGCGGGAAGCCCCAGGAACCCCAGATGACTCCCATGAGCCTCATCTGCCAGGAGAAATCCCTCTCCAGGAGTGCCGCGGTAGTCCCGGATGAATCCCTCATAACTTTCGGTCAGTACAACCCGCATCCAGCTGCCAGGGTATGCCCCATAGCGGGATGGGGCAGCCGGAATCAGAAAAGATCCCCGGACCTCAGGCTGTACGTAATAAGGATCTCCGCCGGAGAGAATCAGACCCTCCATAACTGCCCGGTGGGCATTTCGGGGGACCACCACCGGTCCTCCACCGGCTGCCAGCAGGGCAGCCCGGATGCCGGCACCGGCACCGTTCACCAGCGGAATCGTGGCGCCTGAGTCAAAAACCTCCCGAAGGAATGCTTCTGTTTCCAGCAGCACCCCTTCCGGATGATGCAGATCATCCAACAGAGGAATCTCGGTCAGGTCCCCGGCCACATCCAGAGTATCACCCAGTGGTCCGGATCCCTTATGCCCCGGCATCATGAAACGCAAGGGATCTGATTGCTGCCAGGTCCGGATTGCCCGGTTCAATGGCAGGTTTTTTTTGAAAGGCAGTTGTTTATCCATTCTTATTATTTTACCATATCCGCCAAAAAGAAAAAACAGCGCGAAGCAGGGCCCCGCGACTGTTTCTACCGGACTTCATTGTTGTATACCAGAGTCTTTTCCAAAGGGTCCGAAACCTGTTCGTCATGTACTGAAGGCTCTTCCCGGGTGGCCAGGAAGATGGAGGTAACCACCAGAATGAATCCTGCCATCTGTATGAGACTCATGGACTCCTTGAGAAAAATTGCCGCAAGGATAACGGAACCCACAGGCTCAATGTTGGCAATGATGGATCCCCGCCCTGCCTCGACATGCCGGAAGCCATAAAT